>CAMBBY010000265.1 GCA_945863825.1 uncultured Prevotella sp.
GATTCGCCTTAGTCTCGTGGGCTCGGAGATGTGTATAAGAGACAGATCCTGTTTCTACAACTCAGTACATATATGGTTGGATGGATGCCAATGTGGGTGAGATGACCAATAAGGGTATTGAGTTCACATTGAATGCGGTGCCTGTTCGTACCAAGAATTTCATGTGGAGTACTACCCTCAACCTCTCTCATAACAAGAATACTGTCGATAAGATGCAGAATGAGACATTCCATACTACTAATCTCACCCAGGGTGACCCAATGGTAGCTGGTGTTTCTGCTGATGGTTGGACACAGAGAATTATGGAGGGCGAACCTATTGGTACATTCTATACGTATCAGTATGCAGGAATTGTAAATGGACGCTCAGAGTACTACGTTCTTGATGAAAATGGTAATCGTACAGGCGAAACCACCAATAATCCAAGTTTGAAAGACCGTTCTATAACTGGTTGTGCGCAACCTAAGCTCAATGCAGGTTGGAATAATACGCTTACTTATAAGAACTGGAGTTTGAACGCATTTATCACAGGTGTATTCGGTAATGACGTTTATAATAGTGCTCGCGCTCACTATACGGCTGCTCAAATGTTCTCAGATGGTAAGAACGTATTGAAAGAATTCCTTTCTAATCCTGTTGGCGATGCTTCAAGCTCACTTCCTTCGGACCGTTATATAGAGAAAGGATCTTATGTTCGTCTTCAGACGCTCTCTTTGAGTTACACATTCCGTAATTGCTTTAATGACTGGATTCAGGATTTGACTCTTTATGGCACAGCCAATAACCTCTTTACGATCACTAACTATAAGGGACTTGATCCTGAGGTGAATATGGGTGGCATTGACCCGGGTATCGATTATCGTTGGAGCCGTTATCCACATACACGTACCTTCATGGTGGGTGTTAAGATTAATTTCGGTGGAAGCAAGAAGAAAAAGGCTACGCCACAGTATATCGACCGAGAGGTAATCAAGGAAGTACCAGTAATCAAGGAAGTGGTTAAGGAGGTTCCAGGAAAGACAACTTTCGTACAGAGCACATACGTTGTGACTTTCCCTGTAAATTCTGCAGAGATTGGCAATACTTCAGAACTTGATGGCATCAAGAGTGGCTCTAATGTCGAGATTGTAGCATACGCTTCTCCTGAAGGCAAGTCTTCTGTAAATCAGCAGTTGTCTCAGAAACGTGCAGATGCTGTAGCTAAGTATCTACAGAATAAGGGCGTGAATGTGATTCGTATTATCGCCAAGGGTGCGGATACCAATCATGCTAACCGTATCGCTATTGTGACTGTTAAGTAATAACATTTAATCAGATTACAGAATATGAAACTAAATAGATTGTTTATTTCAGCTGGATTGTTAGCTATGACACTTACCGGCTGTACGGATTTGGACATGAGTCCAAATTCGCAATATACTGAGGATCCTAGTCAAAACTCAGGAGTTGATCCTATGATTGTTGTGGAGGCAAAAATGGCGGATGTATATTACCATCTTGCAGGAACATTGGGTCGCCGTTATATGGAGGCACAATGCTTGGCTTCCGATGAGTTTACTTCACTCGCTTTTGCTGGCGGTTATTATGACAGTGGTACCTATGCTCACCAAGCACTACATTGTAGCTCTCCTAATGATGCCTCTATCGGTTGGTATGATGATGTGACGGCTGGTATTACAAAGGCAAATACCATCTTGGAGGAATTGGGTAGTGGAGCTTCTGCCCAGATGAAAGCGCCTGCTCGTGCCATACGTGCTTATTATACCTGGATTTTGATGGATAATTATGGTGATACGCCTATTTTGGATAAGGTTCAGGCTGAAGGTTCTGTGGTGCCTCGTTCTCCACGTAAGGAAGTTGCGGAGTGGATTGAGAGTGAGCTTAATGACATTATCCCTGCATTGACGGATGATGTTACTGAAAATACATACGGCAAGCCTACTAAATGGATGGCAGAGGCTCTTCTTGCCAAGCTATATATCAACTGGTCTGTTTATACGGCGGAGTCGGTTGACCAATATGATGCAGCAACTGCTGCAAATCCAAAGTTGGATGCTTGTATTGCTGCTTGCGATGATATTATCAATAGTGGTAAGTTCAATTTGGGTTCTGTTGACTATCTTCATAAGTTCTCATACGACAATGGCTGGAAGGTGGAAGACTTCATATACGCAATACCATATGATGCCATCAATCGCCAGGGTATGCAGTATGCTCGTCCTCGTACATTCAAGGATATGAAAAATTTGTTGCCAAATGTCTATGGTTCAACAGATAAGTTTACTCAGTCGTTTGGTGGTAACATGGTAGTCACTCCTGAGTTTGCCAAATTGTTCTCTCTGGATGGGGATATTCGTAATCTCAGCATTCTTCGTGGTGATGTCTATGTTCGTGACCCAAAGACTTTACGTCCTACAACTGAACCTTTTATGTATAAAGGCAACCAGGTACATTTTACGGAAAACATCACTCTTGCTAAGAAAGATAACACCATTGAAGTTGGCAATGACGCAAATGCTTATCAGCAGGGTTGTCACTCCATCAAATGGTTTACTACTCCAGCCGACTATAATAATGGTCGTAACCAGTCTAATGACCTGCCGATTTTCCGTTATGCCGATGTTCTCCTTATGAAGGCTGAGGCTCTTACTCGTCAGGGTAGTAGTGGTGCTAAAGCTCTCTTCAACCAGATTCGTTCATACGCAGGTGCTCCAACGATAGCTAACGAACCTACCTTGCAGGAAGTCTATGATGAGCGTGGTCGTGAATTCTTTGATGAGAACTGGCGTCGTAACGATATGATTCGTTTCGGTCATTATGAGGATGAGTTCTTCCCTCATTACAAGGACTTTCCAGATGCAAGCTTTGACAAGCGTCATCGCATCTTCCCAGTGCCACAAAATACAATCAATTTGAATGGTTGGGAGCAGAATCCTGGATATTAATCGGTTGAATGATGATAAATGGGGAGTGGCGGGTTCTGCCACTCCCTTTTTCCTAATTGTTAGGCGAAGTTTGTTTCATTTTGATAGAACTGTTTGATTGTGAGAAGGAACCTATTGTTTTTATTACTATGGTTGGCAGGAAAAAAGTCTTTACAGCTTTTGGTGGCCTTCTTGGCTGTGGCCTTGCTGGTTGCAGCTAAGGATTATACCCGATATGTAGATCCACGTATCGGAAGTGAGGGATTGGGAAGGACTTTCCCTGGCCCTTGTATGCCATACGGTATGGCGAAGCCGGGACCGGATGCCGTGTCTATGCCGAATGCGGGATGGGCTCCGATGCCTGAGCCTCTCAAGGGATTCTCGCAGATGCACGTCAGCGGAACCGGGGGTGGACAGAAGTATGGAAATATTCTTATCCAGCCTTTCTTGGATGCAGGGGACATCATCCAGAAACGGGTGGATGAGAAGATAGCCTTGGGATATTATGCCTGTACTTTTGAGAATGGAATACGAACTGAGATTACTGCCTCAGAACGTTGTGCTTTCTATCGGTTGGACTTTGGCAAGAAGCAGAAGGGAAAACTCTTGATAGATGTGGCTACTTTCTTAGGAATAGATACGATTCCTGATAAGCGCGAAGCGCAGCAGTATGTGGATTCGTATGTTTCCTGTGATGGAAAATATGCCGTCTCTGGATGGAGTACGGTTCGGGGCGGCTGGAACAATGGCGGCCCTTATACCGTATATTTCTATTTGCAGAGCGATGTTCCTCTATTATATAATAAGGTGAAAGAATCTAAAGCAAAATTGGATGTCACTTTCTTGAAAAGTATTGCCAATCTGAAATTGGGTATTTCGCATATCAGTATCGCCCCTGTCTCTTATACACATCTGACGCTGCCGACGATACTCCTTGTG
>CAMBBY010000266.1 GCA_945863825.1 uncultured Prevotella sp.
GAACGGAGGAAGGTACTCTTGCCCGCCATGTTGGCTCCCGTGATGATATAGTAGTTGCCGTCCTTGACCGTGAAATCGTTCTTCACCGCCTTGGCACCGAGGAAAGGATGATAAAGGTTCTTTCCCTCGAAGATGATTTCTGGCAATTCTTGCAGTTCCGGTTCGTTGGCTTCGGGATGATTGTATCGGAAGTCGGCCATTGAAACCATTGCATCCATCTCGCTGATCACGTTCACCCATTCCTCCATCTTCACCATATAGGTATTCTTCCATTTCAGAAAACTGCGCACCAGGAAGAAGTCGCTGAGCATGAAGGCATCGGTGAAGAACAGACCGAGGAAGTTGCCCCGTCGGTCGTAACCCTTCAGTATCTTTTCCAGTTGGGCGAATGAAGGCAGTGCATCGGCGAGCGATTCCTGCATTTCCCTGCCCAACTGGCTCTGGAAATTGCGCTGGGCGATGAGACGGAGAATCTGTGAGTAGGCGATGAGCTGATGACGGAG
Source organism: uncultured Prevotella sp. (assembly GCA_945863825.1). Classification (GTDB taxonomy): domain Bacteria; phylum Bacteroidota; class Bacteroidia; order Bacteroidales; family Bacteroidaceae; genus Prevotella. The sequence goes on from CAMBBY010000266.1 coordinate 504, forward strand.
CTTACCGCCATTACTGTCTATCTTGTCGAGGGTTTGCTTGCAAACGAAGAATACCACCATGTACTGCAGCATGACCCACCACAGGGGGATGTTGATGGAGATGACGGAGCAGATAGAAAGGACGACAGAGCCGATGATGCCGATAATCGCCAGCCAACCGAGGACGAGTGAAATCGGAGAACCAAACCATCCCGGTACTTCCATCTTGGAAACTTTCTGCATCGCCTCAGCTACGGCTGCAGAATCTATCTTTTTGCAGTTTCTTTCGCCAAGTGCCAGAAAGTCCATGCGCCAGTCGGGGACTGCGATTTCCTTCTGCAGTTCTGCTCTTTTTCTGATTTCCTTCAGAGAGAGAGGGGTTTCACGGGTGAGGTTGGCAGCTAATCTGTCAGAACCGCCCGATGTGATGGTGCGGCAGATGCGGTTGAAGAGGGAATCCTTGCCGAAGACATCGAGGTCGAAGGCATAGGAATGCTGCGGGTTCAGATACTGTCCGCCTGTTTCAAAAGGGGAGAAGTCACCCTCCCAGGCCTTGATTTCATTCTGATAGACCTTGAGCAGGGCAGCCAGTTGTTCCATCTTCTCCTTGTGGCGGTCGTCGATGCGGCGGATAATGAAATAGACTGCCAGGCACAGAACGGCTCCCACCAGAAAATGACGGGTGTCGCCATCGCATGCAAAATAGCAGATCAGGAAACTTAGGATGCCTCCGAAAGCCAACAGTTCGCCTGTGATAAATCCCGTGTTCTTGCGCTTCAGAGCAGTCAACTCCGAAGCATATTGGTTTGCGTATTTCTGATAATTCTCTTTGATATTCATGATTGTCTGCTTGTTTTATTTGCCATGTATCAGTGATAGATGATGGCAAGATGATAAACTGTTTATGGGGTGCAAAAATAGGGATAAAAACAAAGCTGACCAAATAAAGTTACCCATTTTTAAGTCTTTTATGCGAATATTTGTGGAATTTTTCTTTGTGTTTCCATTTATTCCCCGTACCTTTGCACCCCAGAATTATAATCAGTCAATAAGAACGATAGAAAAAATATAAGTTTAGAAGATTATGGAATATATGTCTCAAGAAGGCTATGACGAACTCGTAGCCGAGCTTCAGCACATGGTGAACGTGGAGTTGCCAGCCGTGCGTGATGCTATCGCTGAGGCTCGTGACAAGGGTGACCTCAGTGAAAACTTTGAATATCATGCTGCCAAGCGTGAACAGGGTAAACTGTTGAGTCGGATCAGTTTCAAGCAGAAGGTCTTGGAGAATGCCCGTGTCATCGACAAGTCCCGTCTTAAGAGTGATACTGTAGGTCTGTTGAGTAAGGTAAGGATTACCAATCTTTCCACCAAGTGCAGTATGACTTACAGCATCGTCAATCCTCATGAGGCGGATCTTCATAATGGCAAAATCTCCATCAAATCTCCTATCGGCAAGGCTCTCTTGGGTAAGAAGGCAGGCGAAGAAGTAGTGGTGAAAGTACCTGCAGGCTTGCTCAAATTCCGCGTAGAGAGCGTGGAATTATAATGCCTCAGATAGCGTGGCACTGTAATGAGAATTATTGAGGAATATTTGTTAGGCATCCCAAACCATGAAGTTCGCAAGGCTCTCTTAATGCTATCGGATGCAGGGTGGAAGTAGAAAAAATGATTGCTACAGGCAGAAGCGATATGGTGGTAGAAACTACTGGTTTTGTGTATGTTCTGGAACTGAAATTAAGCAATAATGGCGGTGTAGATGCTGCAACAGAACAGATAAAAGCCAAGCTATATACAGAACCTTTCAAGGCAGACAAGCGCAAAGTGATTGCATTTGCCATAGAACTGGATGATTTGGGAAAAGGATTGATTGGAGAAGGGTGGCTGAGTGAAAATGTTTTCTGCTGAAAAATAAAAATAGATATTAAATAGACAGGCCAATGGGAACTTTCCGATCTATAGATGAACTGATCAGAACGCTTGAGCGAGAAAAGATTTTGCTGAAGGAAATGTTTGCGAAGCGACATTCCCTTCAGTTTCGTTATGACTATGCTCTGGAAATGACTGAATACAAGGAGGAACGAATCCGATTCCTGATAGAGAATGGGGTGATTCGTGATACGGGCGACTGTCTGGAGATGGAGGACGTGTATCAGAAATTCTTTGAGGATGTACTGGAAGTGAATGAGGAAATCAATGTTTCTTCGGTACGTGATTATATCTCTGTCTTGAAAGAGAATATCGACTATTATCTCAAGGAAAATAATGAAACTCGCAAATATAAGTATCTCAAGGAAGTGCGCCGATGTCTGAAGACGATAGCTTTGGCTACCGTTCGCAATGTCTTGGACCTGAAGCGTAATATGGATAATACTTATAAGAATGAGCCTAATTACGAAATCAAGAAATCGAAACTCCGGCGACTGGGCGAGAAAATGAAGAATATATCACAACTCATCACCGAGAGTGAACGGGTGATAGATACCGAACATGTCTTCTTCTCTATGGCGATGGATGTGCAGATGAAAAACGTAGTGAATGATGTGCGTTTGCAACTCAACGAGTCTTATCACAATCTCCTGGAGATAGAACGCCAAATCATCCAATACCTCAATATGATAGATTATCAGAATCGCATCTTCGAAAAGGTGAAGAAACTGAAATATCTGAAAGATCAGTTTAGGTGGGAGGAAGCCACGGGTGTAAGAAAGGTCGTTGCTGGTCGAAATGCTGTCTGGATGGAACCGCAACCTAAGTATTACATCAAGTTGTCGATAGATAATCTTCGTACATCCGATGAGGCTTTGCAATGTATCAATATTCTTTCTGAAAAGCTAAAAAAGAGAAAAGGACGACGGCTGGATCATCTTGCAGAACCTATCCCGGATGATTATCTTAAAGGTAACAAACTGAAGTTGGAGGCTGTGAATCTGCAGGAAATCTATAATGCCTTTTCGGCATCAAGTACCCATCTCTTTGCCTTCGTGATGAATTATCAATATGATAAAAAACAAAGCAGGGAGGATAAACTTGTATATTTTTGCCAGATAGCTTCGCAATATGTGGATAAGTTGAAATTTACAGGCAATTATGCAGAGGCTGACGGAGTGGAATATCCTGTGATACTTCCGAGATAAAAATACGATTCTTTCTACGATAAAAGAAGACAGGACAATGAATAAATTGAACTATACAGAAGAAATCTTTAATATTCTGAGCAGAGGCGGATTTATTTCCAACAATAGTGTTCAGACGAAAATTAAGCGATATTATGATGCCATAGAGGAGCAACAGACTGAATATGATGCATATTACAATGGTATCGGTTTTCATCTGGAAGCGGGTGATGGTTATTTCTTTTT
>CAMBBY010000267.1 GCA_945863825.1 uncultured Prevotella sp.
GAGATTCGCCTTAGTCTCGTGGGCTCGGAGATGTGTATAAGAGACAGACCCCAGTTGGTGCCCCAGGAGTTGCGGCAAACGTAATATCGCTGTTTGCCCTGGACGAAGGTGCCGATGATTTCCATCACATGATCATCGGTGGTATGCAACTGTTCGAAAGCTTTCTGGCGGGACTCCTGGGTGACAGGGCGCTCGGCAGAAGTGATATCTACATAGTTGTTCTTAGGATTCTGGAATCCCGGTTCGCTGATATCGCCTTCCCAACAAACAGGATGGCCATTCTCTATCGCCTGCTGGATATGCTGCAGCAGTTCGTCGATAGGAATATTGAGAAACTCGTCATGCATCTGGTTGTCGGCTACCTCGAGTGAGAAGTATTCACGGAAGGGATGGTGGGTGAAGCTTGTCAGGGCCACATATTCTTCCGGATAGCAGACGCTGTGGGCAAATTCCAGAGGAGTATATTCTGCACCGAGCATGTGAATCTGCTGGGCTGGCATATATCCCAGTTCTGAATCGAAGAGATCGTTGAGTTCTTCCTTTAGTTTCGCGATACCGGCACCCTTGGCGATAGCACCGTTGCAAACCTGCTCTACCTTGCGGCAGAGTACCTTATAGTTGATATCTTTCTTGTCCTCGTAACTGTCGTATGGTTCGGCTCCGTATTTATTGATATAATGGATGAGCGTCGAACTCATACCCCTCATGCTGATAGGTTTTTTACCTTGAGAAAAATAATATTCCAAGGCTTTTTCCTGCAGCATCATGCGGGCTATGTAAGCCACGGAGAGGTTGATGGAGTCGCCCTTCATGATATGTTCACTCTCAATGGTAGCCAACATGCCGTATGCCCAGCAGAGTTCACTTTGTCCCTGGTCCTTGACGGGGGTAGTGCCGATGAGTTTGACATGGGCAGGTAAGTTGTTCTTCCCAGCTTTCTCTGATGGTTGGGAAGAAGGCTGACTCTTGTAGTCACAACTGGCGATGAAGAGTGTGGCAAGTATGGCGAAGATAATCTTTCTTTTCATGTTGTATGAACTTTATTTTGTGCAAATTGCTTTTAATTGGCTGCAAAGATACTATAAAAATCTATAGTATTGCTCATATCTCAAAGAAAAAGTGTAACTTTGCATCCTAAAAAGATATATATGACATTCATGAATGATAAAATAAAAGAATTTGAGGTGATGGCTCCTGTGGGATCTCGCGAATCCCTGGCTGCAGCTATCCAAGCCGGAGCAGATTCTGTCTATTTCGGTATCGGCAAGTTGAACATGCGTTCACATTCTGCCAATCATTTTACCATCGATGACCTGCGTGAGATCGCTGCTACCTGCAATGAGCATGGTATCAAGACTTATCTCACCGTCAATACCGTTATCTATGATGATGATATTGCCACGATGAAGGAGATTATCGATGCTGCTAAGGAGGCTGGCATCTCGGCTGTCATCGCAAGTGATGTGGCTGTGATGAGCTATTGTAATGAAGTGGGCGAGGAGGTTCATCTTTCTACCCAGTTGAATATCTCCAATACGGAAGCGCTGAAGTTCTATGCCCGCTTTGCTGATGTTTCGGTGCTGGCTCGTGAACTGAATATGGATCAGGTGAAGCATATCCACGAACAGATAGAGCAGCAGAATATCTGTGGTCCTATGGGCAAGCAGATTCGTATTGAGATGTTCTGTCATGGTGCGCTCTGCATGGCTGTTTCCGGCAAGTGCTATATGAGCTTGGCTAATGCCAACCGCTCTGCCAACCGTGGTGAGTGTGTACAGATTTGCCGTCGCAGCTATACGGTAACTGATAATGAAACGGGTAACCAGCTGGAAATCGACAATAAGTATGTGATGAGTCCTAAGGACCTGAAGACTATCCGCTTCATCGACCGTATGATGGATGCCGGTGTGCGTGTCTTCAAGATAGAAGGTCGTGCCCGTGGTCCTGAATACGTCTATACTGTAGTAAAGTGCTATAAGGAGGCGATAGCTTCTGTACTGGATGGTACTTTTACAGAGGAAAAGAAGGATGCATGGGACGAAAGATTGGCAACTGTCTTCAATCGTGGTTTCTGGGATGGTTATTACCAGGGTCAGACACTCGGCGAATGGAACAAGCACTATGGTTCGGTAGCAACAGAGAAGAAGGTACTCGTAGGTAAGGTGATGAAGTACTTCTCCAAGCTCGGTGTGGCTGAGGTTGCTGTGGAAGCTACTACCTTCAATCAGGGCGATAAACTTCTGATTACAGGAAATACTACAGGTGTGATGTATCTCAAAGCCGATGAGATCCGTTATGATTTGAAACCAGTTGAGACAGCCAAGCAGGGCTGGAGAGTATCTATCCCTGTGCCAGATAAGGTTCGTCCGAATGATAAACTCTATAAATTAATTACCGTAAACGAAATAAAGGAAATAAAATAATGGCTACAATCAATGATTTGCAGGATGAAGTAGTAGAGGAGTTCCAGGACTTCACCGATTGGATGGATAAGTATCAGATGCTCATCGACTTGGGTAACGAGTTGGAGCCTCTTGACGAGAAATATAAGAACGAGCAGAACCTCATCGATGGCTGTCAGAGCCGTGTATGGTTGCAATGCGATTATGAGGATGGCAAGCTCGTGTTTACTGCTGATAGTGATGCTCTTATCGTGAAGGGTATCATTGCTCTTCTGATTCGCGTATTGAGCGGTCATACTCCTACCGAGATTATGGATGCTGATCTTTATTTCGTAGAGAAGATTGGTTTGAAGGATCATCTGAGTCCAACCCGCAGCAATGGTCTCTTGGCGATGATCAAGCAGATTCGTATGTACGCTTTGGCTTACAAGACCAAGGAGGCAGAGGCTTAATTTCCCTACATGGTATCATCAGAAGTATCATATCATGCGTAAGTTAAGAACGATAGAGATGAATCGCCTCACCGTGGAGGAATTCAAGGAGGCAGAGAAGCTTCCCCTGATAGTAGTCTTGGATGATGTGCGTTCATTATATAATGTAGGAAGTGTTTTCCGCTCTTGCGATGCTTTCCGTGTAGAGGCTGTATATCTGTGTGGTATTACCGCTACTCCTCCTAATGCCGAGATTCACAAGACTGCATTGGGTGGTGAGGACAGTGTCGATTGGGAATACTTCAAGACCACGGAAGAGGCTGTGGAGAAATTGAAGCAGAAAGGCTTTTTTATTTATAGCATCGAACAGGTGGAAGGCTCCACCAAGCTCCAGAACCTGCCAGAGGCTCATTCTAATATTGTTAGAACGGCTTCAGAATCAGACAAGCAAGAGAATTCTTCATTCTTCACTCTTCACTCTTTACTCCCCAGCGGCTATGCCGTCATCTTCGGCAACGAGGTGAAGGGTGTAAAGCAGAACATCGTGGATATGAGCGATGGCTGCCTGGAGATTCCTCAGTTTGGTACGAAGCATTCGCTCAATGTCAGCGTAACGGCAGGCATTGTGGTCTGGGAGTTTGCCAAACTCTTGAAGCTATAAGCGGCATTCAAGCTGATTTCGTATTCATATAGACTGCTTTAATCTTTGAATTAAGCAGTTCATTATAAGTTGAGTTCATGCCAAACTTGGATTTTTTTTGCCAAGTTTGGCATGAACTCGTTTGGTAATATCAAATAAAAAGCGTATCTTTGTCGCTTATCACTACTTCTCATACAACTTTTTCATAATGGGATTTGTATCCATAATTGTTGTCCTACAATATTGCTTTTTGTGCCACTTTTATGGCATCCCGTTTCAGTGCAGAGTCATTCTCATTTCCTACAGCATCGATCCTGTCTCTTATACACATCTGACGCTGCCGACGATACTCCTTGTGTA
>CAMBBY010000268.1 GCA_945863825.1 uncultured Prevotella sp.
ACACAAGGAGTATCGTCGGCAGCGTCAGATGTGTATAAGAGACAGATCTACGGCTTACAGGATACCATCGTAGCCTTGAAGGGCTTGTTCAACAACGCCAAGGATCTTGAGGGTGTCATCAGAAAGTACATCGACGAGCACGATGCCTTGAAGAAGGATGTTGAGAAGTTCCAGGCTCAGGCTGTGGAGCGTGCCAAGGATAAGCTTGTAGCCAATGCCAAGGAAATCAACGGCGTGAAGGTTGTTACTGCCGTATTGCCTATGGAGCCAGCAGCTGCCAAGGATTTGGTATTCAAGGTTCGCGAGGCATTGCCAGAGAACATGATTTGCGTGGTAGGTTCTGTTTATAACGACAAGCCTATGCTCAGCGTAATGTTCAGCGATGATATGGTTAAGGATCACGGTTTGAACGCAGGTAAGATGATTCGCGAAGCTGCCAAGTTGATTCAGGGCGGCGGTGGCGGTCAGCCTCACTATGCTCAGGCTGGCGGTAAGAACAAGGACGGCTTGAGCGCTGCAGTAGATAAGGTTGTAGAGTTGGCTCAGCTGTAATAAGTCACTCCCAAAGAGTATATCATAGAGTAATCTTAACTCTTATATATAATAAGGTATAAAGGGTTGCAATCCATCTTTTCGAGGATTGCAACCCTTTTTTCTATTGACATTAGAAGAGTCTCCATATCATAATTATTAGTTTATGATAATCGTCAAATGATAAAATTCCTTATTTCATTATCATTTTATGATAATCACTTTATGATAATCGGAATAAAAGTTGTATCTTTGCAGAAGATAAGCTGCACTCGGCAATTTGTAAGCAAGCTTACATTGCGCTCGTTTGCATTATCTTTGCAAACGTTGAATATATATTAAGGTATAAATATGGTAATGAAGAATCCTTTTGTAACAAATGGTTACGCCGGTCCGGAATACTTCTGTGACCGTGTGGAAGAAACCCAGCATATCACAGAGATGCTGACCAATGAGAATAATATGGCTCTGATTTCCCCTCGACGCATCGGAAAGACAGAGCTGATTCACCATTGCTTTGCCCAGCCAGTCATCCAAAAAGATTATTATACTTTTATCATAGACATCTATTCAACCAATTCCGTCAGCGACCTGGTCAATATGTTCGGCAAAGCCATCATAGACGCACTTCGTCCTAAAGGCAGAAGTGCTTGGGAGAAATTCCTGATGGCACTCTCTTCTCTCCGTTCAGAAATCTCTTTCGATATCAACGGGGCTCCAGTTTGGGGAATAGGTCTCGGCAATATGGTGAATCCAGAAATTACGCTTGATGAGATATTCGCTTATCTCAACCAAGCCGACAAGCCATGTCTTGTTGCCATCGACGAGTTTCAGCAAATCACCAACTATGCCGACAATCGCATAGAGGCATTGCTCCGTACCTATATCCAGCGATGCACCAATGCCCACTTCATCTTCTCGGGCTCTCATCGCCATCTGATGGCAGAAATGTTCACATCTCCTGCCCGCCCATTCTATCAGAGCGTAACGCTGATGAACCTGAAGCCACTAGATATTGAGAAATACAAGGAGTTTGCCACTGCCAAGTTCGAGGAGCGCAACAAACATCTCGATGCAGCCATCATCGGAGAACTCTTCACCCGTTTCGGTGGTGTCACCTCATACATCCAACGGGTAATGAATGTTCTCTTCCTCAAGACTCCCGAACAGGGCACCTGCACTCTGGATATGGTAGATGACGCCATCAACTACAATCTCAACATGGCATCAGACACCTACGAGACCCTTCTACGCCAGATGCCGGAAAAGCAGCGCAATGTCTTCATTGCCATCTCTGCAGAGGGCGAAGCCAGAAGCGTAAAGAGCGGAGCCTTCGCCAAGAAATACCACCTCCCATCACCAAGTTCTGTCAACTCTGCCTTGAAGGGATTGTTGGAAAAAGATTTCATCACCCAGCAGGATGATGCCTACGTGGTATATGACAAGTTCTTCGATTTGTGGCTGAAGAAGTATCTGAAATAGTATAAGGTGATTCCAATATTTTTTGTTACCTTTGCCCCCAAATTTAAATACATATTTTAATATGGCTATCATAAAGACTGTAGAAAGAAAGACTCCTCAATGGGGAAAGAATTGTTTTATCGCTGAGAACGCAGTGCTGACCGGCGACTGCATTCTTGGCGATGACTGCAGCATCTGGTATAGTGCAGTATTGCGCTCTGACGTGGATGCCATCAGATGTGGAAACAGGGTAAATGTGCAGGATTGCGCCTGCATCCATCAAACCGGTACGATGCCTTGCATCCTGGAGGATGATGTATCTGTGGGACATGGTGCCATCGTCCACGGAGCCACAGTCAGAAAAGGCGCACTCATCGGAATGAATGCCACTGTGCTTGACAAGGCTGACATTGGAGAAGGGGCTATTATTGCTGCAGGTGCTGTAGTTACCCATGGCACCAAGGTTCCTGCACATGAAATTTGGGCGGGTATTCCTGCCAAAAAGGTGAAGGCTTGCGCTCCCGGACAAGCCGAGGAGTTTGCCAAACATTATTCCGGATACATCAAAGACTGGTATCTGAAGGAATGTAAATGAACCTAAGTGGTTTATGATCATTTGCGCAAAAGCCAAAGGAACATACAATGATAGATACAAGATTGAAAGTTTTCAGGAGTGTGGCCACACTCCTGAGTTTCACCAAGGCAGCCAACGAACTGTTCATCAGTCAGCCTGCCATCAGCAAACATATACAAGAGCTTGAGAAGGAATACGGGGTGCAACTGTTCGACAGAATCGGCAATCGCATCCAACTCACCCGTGCCGGACAGCTTCTGCTTGATCATGCCTGCAAGATCATCGATGCCTATCAGAATCTTGATTTCGACATGAAGAAGCTCACGGAGAAATCAGGAGGAGAACTGCGCATCGGAGCCAGTACTACCATCTCACAATATGTTCTTCCCGAACTGATTGCAGATTTCAGAAAACAATATCCCGATATCCGCCTTACCCTGCTCAGCGGAAATTCCCATGAGATAGAGGATGCACTCGCTACAGGAAGGATAGACCTGGGTATGGTGGAAGGCATCAAGCGACAGCCCACCTTTAAATACACCCCTTTCATGAAAGATGAGCTGATAGCGTTCGTACATTGTTCCAATACCCTCGCCCAGCAAGAGGAGATTTCCTTAAATCTTCTGAAGCAGACACCGATTGTACTGCGAGAGTTAGGTTCTGGAACACTAGATGTCATCCAAAAAGCCCTGCAGGAAAACGGCATCGCTCTCTCTGATCTGAACATAGAGATGAACCTGGGAACCACGGAAGGAATCAAGCATTTCGTGGAACACTCCCATTGCATGGGCATCATCAGCATAAGAGCCATCTACAAAAGTATCTACGAACAGGTATTCAAGGTTCTGGAAGTAGAGAACCTGAAGATGGAACGGGAATTTCTGTTTGTTGAGAAGAGAGGCGAGACGGCCAAACTCCAGCAGACTTTCAAGAGATTCATAACCCAAGGTTATAACGCATAGTTATTCTGTATATACAACATCTCATGATTTTTCGTACCTTTGCACCCGCTTTTCAAAAGGCAATAAATTCGCCTTTCAAAGACAAATAAAAAAGCATTTAACCGACAAAAAAGAAAATTATGAGATTATCAGAACAAAGGAGCAGTATGCTGCATGGTGTATTGCTCATCACTCTCTTTGCCTGTGCAGCCTTCTACATCGGAGACATGAACTGGGTGAAGGCCCTTTCGTTTAGCCCTATGGTAGCTGTCTCTTATACACATCTGACGCTGCCGACGATACTCCTTGTGTA
>CAMBBY010000269.1 GCA_945863825.1 uncultured Prevotella sp.
GTTCTAACATCATCAAGCTCCGTGGCCGTTCTTCATTCCAGAGCCCAGCTTACAATGCTGTGAAGATGATCGAGGCTGCTATGGGTGGTGAGAAGTTCACATTGCCTGCTGGCTGCTATGTAAACCACGACAAGCTCGGTTTCAAGAACGTAATGATGGCTATGCCTACTACTATCGACAAGACTGGCGTTCACTTCACAGAGCCTACAGGTACTGAGGAAGAGCTTGCAAGCCTCGCTAAGTCTTACGAACACCTTTGCAAGATGCGCGATGAGATCGTAGAGCTTGGCATCGTTCCTCCAGTAGCTGAGTGGAAAGAGATGAACCCTAACTTGTAATTCTTCTTCTTAGAATTTTTATAAGTGAATGAGATAGGGCTGAATTGTGAGATATTTTCTTACGATTCAGCCTTTTTCTTTATTTTTATAAGAAACTGTCATTACTGTATCTGTCATTACGGTCATTATGGTCATTACGGTCATCAGTTGTATTTGTCTATAATGCCATTACGGTCATCAGTTGTATTTGTCTATAATGCCATTACGGTCATGGCTTGCTGGTTCAAAATCAGCCCATAATGGTTATTTTTTCCGCAATTTAGATGAAATGACTTTGGCATATTTTTTGTAATTTTGCAAACGAAAAAGAATTCTTCCCAAAAAAGATGGGATAAAGTTGGAAAAGAATCGAGAAAAAAAACAAAATTCTCCAACGGATAGAGGAAATTCATTCCGTTTCCCCAAAAAGGAAAAAGTTGGGAAACTATCGAGAAAAGACAAGAACCCAACGGATAGAGGAAATTCATTCTTTTTCCCTAAAAACATGGGAAGAATTGAGAAATCTTTCCACAAAAAAATGGGAAATAGTTGGGAAAGACAAATCATAATATTAAAGAAAGAAAGAAAGGAAAATGGAACTGATTAAAAACAAAAATTTCGGTGGTGAACGCCCACTCTTTGGCGCGCACGACGCCCGTTTGGAAGATATCACTATCACTGATGGAGAATCAGGTATCAAGTGCTGCAAGAACATAGAATGCCACAACTCTAAATTCTACGGAAAATATCCTTGGTGGCACGTGGACGGTTCTCTCATCACAGACTGCTATTTCGCACCTGAAAGCCGATCTGCTATCTGGTACAGCAACAATATGGTGATGAAAGACTGCACTATTGACGGACCGAAATTTTTCAGGGAAATGAAAAACCTCGAACTGGAGAATGTCAATATCACGGATGCTGACGAAACTTTCTGGAAAGTGGATGGACTGAAAATCAAGAATGTAAAACTGCACGAAGGTACATACCCATTCATGTTCTCAAAGAATATCTATGTGGACGGACTGGAAAGCGACTCGAAATATGTATTCCAGTACTGCCAGAATGTAGAAATTCACAACGCCAAGATTACCACCAAAGATAGTTTCTGGGAATGTGAGAATGTAACCGTATATGATTCTGAACTGAACGGAGAATATCTCGCATGGCACAGTAAGAACATCAAGTTGGTGCGCTGCCACATCAGCGGCGAACAACCTCTCTGCTATATGGATCATGTGATACTGGAAGACTGCGCTTTCGACAAGGAATGCGACCGTGCTTTCGAGGACTGTAGCAATATCGATGCACATATCAAGGGCTGTATCACCAATATCAAAAACCCTATTTCCGGTCGTATCGAGGCCGACAAAGTGGGCAGCATCACCTACACCGAGTTTGCCAAAGCTCCTCAGGGTGCCTGCGAAATCATCGACAAATCGGAAGGTAAATAATCAAATTCTACGGACCTAACTTTTATGAAGGTCCGTAAAAAAGCGATACACCCATATCCTCGTTCCTTAAAAGAACCTGTCTAACAAAGAAAATAGAAAAAGAAATATGAAATACAATTTTGATGAAATCATCGAACGTCGCGGTACCAATTCCTATAAATGGGATCTGGTAAAGGAAGACGGCGTTATTCCGATGTGGGTAGCAGACATGGATTTCCAGACAGCTCCCTGCATCATCGAAGCTCTGCAGAAGCGAGTGGCTCACGGCATCTTCGGCTATACCCTCGTACCTGATTCTTATTACGAGGCTATCATCAGCTGGTTCTCCCGCCGCCACCAGTGGAAGATAGAGAAAGACTGGATTCTCTATACTTCAGGCGTTGTACCAGCCATTTCTTGCTGTCTGAAAGCCATCTGCATGCCTGGCGAAAAGGTATTGGTACAGACACCTGTCTACAACTGCTTCTTCTCCTGCATTACAAACAGCGGCTGCGAAGTAGTAGAAAACGAACTGAAACGTGTGGGCAACTGCACTTATGAGATTGATTTCGAAGACTTCGAGCGCAAATGTGCCGATGAGAAGACCACAGCCTTCATCCTCTGCAATCCTCACAATCCAGCCGGAAGAGTGTGGAAGAAAGAGGAACTTGAGCGAATAAACGACATCTGTCTCAGGCACGGTGTAAAGGTCATCGCAGATGAAATCCATTGCGAGCTCATCATGCCAGGCTATCAGTATACTCCATTTGCCAGCATCAGCGAGGCTTGCCGTGACAACTGCGTAGTATTGAATTCTCCATCAAAGTCATTCAATATTGCAGGACTTCAGATAGCCAACATTATCTGTCCGGATGCAACATTGCGCCGCCGCATCAACCGTGCCATCAACATCAACGAGGTTTGTGACGTAAACCCATTCGGCGTTATCGCTCTCCAGGCAGCTTACAATGAGGGAGAAGAATGGTTGGATGAATTGAACCAATATCTCTACGAGAACTATCAGGCAGTAAAAGAATTCTTCAATACCGAATTGCCACAAGTTCGCGTTACCCGCCTTGAAGGCACCTACCTGGTATGGCTCGATATCCTGCCATTCGAACTGTCAAGCGACGAGGCTTATGAGAAGCTGATGAATGATGGCAAGGTATTCGTCAACAGTGGTACGATGTATGGCAGAAAGGCTGGCCAGGGCTACCTGCGCCTCAACATCGCCTGTCCTCGCAAGACCCTGATGCAGGGCCTGATCCGCATAGCTCGGGTTCTCAGCCAGTATATGGATGAAGAGGATTTAAGCGGATGCCCTGCATAAAAGAGCGAAGAAAGAGAAAAGATTTCTAAATAAAATGTTTAAAACAAGATAAGATGGAAAATGAAGTTTTGAAAGCCATTAAGGAGAGAAGAAGTATTCGTCGTTTCAAGGCAGACCTGATTACCGACGAAGAGTTGAAGACTGTATTGGAGGCCGGCACATGGGCAGCAACAGGTCATGGAACCCAGGATCCTTTCATCATTGCCGTTCAGAATCCTGAGATTTGCGCCCAGCTTCGCAAGATGAACGCAGAAATCATGGGTGTAGAAAGCGATCCTTACTATGGAGCGCCAACCATCGTTATCGTTCTGGCACCAGAAAGCAACGTTAACGGTGTGAAAGATGGCAGCCTTATCTTGGGCAATATGATGCTTGCTGCCCACTCTATCGGCCTTGCATCTTGCTGGATTAACCGTGAAGACGGCATGTTTGCATCAGAAGAAGGCAAGAAGTTGATGAAGGACTGGAATCTGCCAGAGGGATTAATGGGTGTCGGAGCCCTGGCATTGGGTTATGCTTCTGCACATCCTCATACCGTAAAGCCTCGCAAGGAGGATTACTACCGCATCATCAAATAAAAAAAGCAAAAAGAACAATGCAAGCATGGAATGAAACAAATAGAATTCTATGCCAAACATCAAAAAAAAGGTCTCATGATTTTAAAAACCATGAGACCTTTTATTTATCCTTAATTCCGCAACACTATAGTTTAACATTATTTATAAGTGCCTGAG
>CAMBBY010000270.1 GCA_945863825.1 uncultured Prevotella sp.
CCGGTAATGCAAGAGGTCTCATCGGTAAGGATATCACCGAAGGTGTTCTCTGTAACGATGACATCGAAGAATGTTGGCTCTGTCAACACGCGCATAGAAGCGTTGTCGATGAACATATAGTCGGTGTTAACCTCAGGATACTGTGGCTCCATCTCCTTGGCAATCTGACGCCAGAGACGAGAAGATGCCAATACGTTTGCCTTATCTACTACAGTCAAGTGCTTGTTGCGCTTCATGGCAAACTCGAAAGCAACCTTCAAAATGCGCTCAATCTCAGGACGTGTGTAGATATCTGTATCGTAAGCCTTGTCGTTGTCCTGATACTTCTCACCGAAGTACATACCACCAGTCAACTCACGAATGACAACAAAGTCAGCACCCTTCAAGAGTTCATCTTTCAAAGGAGACTTGTGGAGCAAGCAATCGAATGTTGCAACAGGACGTACATTAGCAAAAAGACCCAACTTCTTACGCATAGCGAGCAAACCCTGCTCAGGACGAACCTTGGCTGTAGGATTGTTGTCGAAACGTGGGTCACCAACAGCTGCAAAGAGCACAGCGTCAGCAGCCATACAAGTTTTGAAGGTCTCCTCTGGGAATGGATCACCTACCTCATCGATAGCATGAGCGCCGCAGATAGCCTCGTTGTAAGTAAACTCGTGATTGAATTTCTCTGCAATGGCCTGCATAACAGCAACGCCCTGCTTCATAATCTCTGGTCCGATACCATCACCGGCGAGAACTGCAATGTTTAATTTCATTTTATTTATTTTTTAATCGTTTTTATTCCATATCTAAATTTCGAGGCGATACTGGCTGTTCGTCACTCTTATCTGCCTCATACATATTGATCATCTTCAGCGTGGCCTTGATAGCAGCCTCTGTCTGATCGGCATCCAAACCACGGGTTCTCCAGATACGATCACCTTCACGCCAAGTGATGACAGTCTGAACAAGTGCATCTGTACGACCGCCAGGAGGAATACTTACCTGATAGTTGTCAAGCAATGGGAAGGTTTTGCCAAGCTTTACCTTATATATATTACGTAAAGCTTTCACGAAAGCATCATACTGGCCATCACCAGTACTCTGATCTTCATATTCCTTGCCATCGATTTCAACTTTTACACTTGCAATAGGCTTCAAACCATAAGAAGTTGACACCATATAGCTTACCAGCTTTACCTTATCTTCAGGAGCAGAATGTTTCAGCACATCGCTCACGATATAAGGAAGATCATCCTGAGTTACCAACTGTTTGCGATCACCCAGTTCGGTAATACGTTTCGTCACCGCCTTGGTCTGCTCCGGCGTCAACTCCAAACCCAGTTCATTAAGATTCTGAACAATATTAGCCTTACCGGAGTTCTTGCCAAGTGCATATTCACGATGTCTGCCAAATCGTTCCGGCACCAGATCATTGCAATAAAGTTTGTCCTTGTTATCGCCATCAGCATGAACACCAGCCACCTGGGTGAAGACATTATCACCCACGACAGGAGTATTCGGAGCCACAGCAATACCACTATATCCCTCTACCAGACGGGAGATATCATTCAGACGATCTTCCTTGATATTGGTTTTAGCCTCAAACATATCCTTCAGAATCACCTGCACGCTCGCTAAAGGTGCATTGCCACAACGCTCACCCAGACCATTTACGGTAACATGAAGTCCCTTGGCACCACTCAGTACTGCAGCCAAAGAATTGCTCACCGCCAAGTCATAATCATTATGAGCATGGAAATCGAAGTGAGTATTCGGATAGCGGCGCACCATCAGGCGCATATACTCCACACACTGCAATGGGTTCAGAATTCCTAAAGTATCAGGAAGAAGGAAACGCTTGATAGGCAACTTGACCAGTTCGTCCATCATCATGAAGAGATAGTCACGACTATCGCGCATTCCGCTCGACCAATCCTCCAAGTAGAGATTTACAGTGAAATTCTTGCTCAAAGCATAATCAATGGTCTGCTTGATATGCGCAAGATGCTCCTCTGGAGACATCTTGAGCTGCTGGGTGCAGTGCTTGTAACTGCCCTTTGCCAAGAGGTTGATAACATGACCGCCGCATTCAGCAATCCAATCTACACTCTTATTGTTATCCACGAATCCGAGTACCTCAACGGAATCCAGTTTACCTATGGTCTTAGCATAACGGCAAATACGAGCGACAGCATCCTTTTCGCCTTCCGAAACACGAGCTGAAGCCACCTCAATGCGATCCACATTGATATCGTGCAACAGCATTCTTGCTATCATCAACTTCTCGTGAGGAAGGAAACTGACGCCATTGGTCTGTTCGCCATCACGCAGCGTACAGTCCATGATTTCAATCTCCTTGATACGAGAATTATCTCTCTTTGCGTTAACATCCATAATTACTTGTTTTTAGCTTCCCAACCCTCTACCTTATCACGGTTCTGCACGAGGAAATCCACATCATCCAAACCATTCTCGAGACAATGCTTCTTGTAGCCATTGATCTCGAAATGCTCGCTCTTACCAGTAGCAAGATTAGTAACGGTCTGGTTAGGAAGATCCACCTTTACTTCTGTCTTGTGATCCTTATCGATGCTCTCGAAAAGTTCCTTCAGGAATTCCTCACTTACGACAACAGGCAAAACAAGGTTGTTCAACTCGTTGTTCTTGTGAATATCAGCAAAGAAAGAGCTGATGACAACACGGAAGCCAGCGCCAGCAATGGCCCAGGCAGCATGCTCACGAGAAGAACCAGAACCGAAGTTCTTACCTGCTACGAGGATGACACCACTGTAAGAAGGGTCGTTCATCACGAAATCAGGCTTAGGAGTACCGTCAGCATTATAACGCCAGTCACGGAAAAGGTTGTCGCCCATACCTTCCTTGTCAATAGCTTTGAGGAAACGGGCAGGAATTATCTGGTCTGTATCAACATTCTCCAAAGGAAGAGGAATGCAGCTTGATGTAATTACATTGAATTTCTGTTTCATCGTTATTTAAAAGTTTAATTTTTAAAGCGAAGTGTTTGCTTGATAATCAAACACTATTTCATGAACTCTCTTGGATCGGTAATCTTACCAGTGATAGCAGCAGCTGCTGCCACATAAGGACTGGCAAGGATTGTACGGGAACCTGGTCCCTGGCGACCCTCAAAATTACGGTTTGATGTACTTACAGAATACTTACCTGCAGGAATCTTATCATCGTTCATAGCGAGACAAGCAGAGCATCCTGGCTGACGGATTTCGAAACCAGCAGCCTCTACAATCTTATCGATTCCTTCTTCACGAATTTGTTTATCAACCAACCATGAACCAGGTACAAGCCAAGCAGTTACGCCCTCAGCCTTCTTCTTACCTTTAACCAAAGAAGCAAAGGCACGGAAGTCCTCAATACGACCATTGGTACAAGCACCCAAGAATACATAATCAATAGGATGGCCTTCGAGTTTCTCACCAGGCTGGAAGCCCATGTAGTTAAGGCTCTTCTTGAAGCCAGCCTGTTCTTCCTCAGGAATCTGGTCAAGAGTTG
The DNA here is from genome assembly GCA_945863825.1 of uncultured Prevotella sp. Taxonomy (GTDB): domain Bacteria; phylum Bacteroidota; class Bacteroidia; order Bacteroidales; family Bacteroidaceae; genus Prevotella. The sequence continues at coordinate 3,517 of CAMBBY010000270.1, forward strand.
GAATATTCTCTGTGATACCGATACCCATACCAGGATTGGTACCATATGTAATACGAGGTTCGATATCCTTAGCATCGAAAGTCAATTCCTTATCGAATACAGCGTCATCGCCACTCTGCAAGGTTTTCCAATAAGCTACAGCTTTATCCCAGTCTTCACCCTTAGGAGCATATTCGCGACCCTTGATGTACTCGAAAGTTGTCTCATCAGGAGCTACAAAACCACCACGGGCACCCATCTCGATTGAGAGGTTACAGAGCTGTCTCTTATACACATCTCCGAGCCCACGAGACTAAG
>CAMBBY010000271.1 GCA_945863825.1 uncultured Prevotella sp.
ACACAAGGAGTATCGTCGGCAGCGTCAGATGTGTATAAGAGACAGCTCTTTCTCCTTCCGTGGCAATACTTATATCCGCGAGGCTATCCATGCTGTTTTCCTTTATCATGCCCAGTTGGTTGGTATGGACTTCGGTATCGTAAATGCCAAAGCCAGAAAGGATTACGCAAAATTGCCTGAAGTACAGCGTGAACTCATCGAGGACGTGGTGCTCAACCGCAGAAAGGGTGCTGCTGACGAACTGATAGACCTGGCTAATGAGATCAAGGAGCAGATGGATGCTGCCAAGGCTGCAGCCAAGGCTGGCGGTGCGCCCGTGGCTAAACCGGCTGCTCCGGAATGGCGCAAGGAACCGGTGGAGAACCGCTTGAAATATGCCCTGCGCAAGGGTATCACGGAGTTCCTGCAGAAGGATATCGATGAGGCACTCGCCAAATATCCGCATGCCGTGAATGTAATCGAGGGACCGCTGATGGACGGTATGAACGAAGTGGGTGCGCTCTTCGGCGAAGGAAAGATGTTCCTGCCACAGGTGGTCAAGACCGCACGCACGATGAAAGCGGCTGTTTCTATCCTCCAACCGCATATTGAGGCAGAGAATACGGGCAGTTCTACCAAGGCTGGCAAGGTGGTGATGGCTACCGTGAAGGGTGATGTGCATGATATCGGAAAGAACATCGTCTGCGTGGTGATGTCGTGCAATAACTTCGATATCATCGACTTAGGTGTGATGGTTCCTGCCGAACAGATCGTCAAGAAGGCTATCGAGGAAAAGGTGGATGCCATCGGATTGAGCGGACTGATTACGCCGTCGCTCGATGAAATGGTGCATGTGGCTCACGAGATGCAGAAGGCGGGGCTGCGCATCCCTATCATGGTGGGCGGCGCTACTACCAGCGAACTGCACGTGGCGCTCAAAATAGCTCCGGAATACGACGGTCCGGTGGTCTGGGTGAAAGACGCGAGTCTGAATGCCGGCATCTGTACCCGCCTCTTTGATAAGGTAGAAGGTCCGAAATTCGTGAAGGAACTGGACGACAAGTATGCTAAGATGAGGGCGGAATATCATGAGCAGCAGCAGAAACTCGCCAGCCTCGATGAAGCCCGCAAGAATAAGTTGAACTTGTTTGAATAAGATGCAGAATTTAGTAGATAAATGCTGAATCCATCAGATAAATGCAGGATACGAAAGAGTTGATATAGAAAACGTTAGAGAAAATATAGTTATGATTAAAACGGTGATTTTTGACATGGGCGGCGTGATCATCACACTCAACCATGATGAAGCAGTGAGGCGTTTCAGTGCATTGGGTCTGCAGAAGGTCGATGAGGTTTTGAACCCTTATTGTCAGGCGGGCATCTTCGGCGACCTGGAGGAAGGTAAACTGAGCCTTGAGGAGTATCAGGAGGCCCTGGAGAAGATGGCGGGCAGAAAACTGTCTTTTGAGGAAGTGCGCCATTGCTGGTTGGGTTATGCGGCTGATGTGCCTGCCAATAAGCTGGCTGCTCTCCGCAAGTTGAAGGAAGAAGGCTATCGCGTGATTCTCCTCTCCAATACCAATCCCTACATGAGTTCCTGGACAGACAGCACGGAATTCTCTGGTGACGGTCATGCTATCGGTGAGTATTTTGATGCCCTGTATCGCAGTTACGAGGTGAAGTTGATGAAGCCGGATGATCGCTTCTTCCGCTATGTGCTCACTCAGGAAAAAATCCTCCCAGAAGATGCGCTCTTCGTAGATGATGGTCCGCGCAACTGCGCTGCTGCCAGCGAACTGGGCATCCGTACCTATTGTCCGCAGAACGGAGCAGACTGGACAGAGGAAATCTATAAGTTTCTGAAATAAAGTATTTCATCAACCGAGATTTTACAGCATCGAGATCTTCCTCTCAAGTGAGAATCTTCATCAAGTGAGATTTTCTATCAATCGGATGAGTATCTCCAGCCTCAGAGAGAATACTCAAAGACGATTTGAATCAGAAAAAACAGAAACGGAATGCTGCAAGTATCTGAAAAAAGATAAATATTATTGCAATTATTTTGTACTCTGCTTGAAATGTTGTACTTTTGCAGATGTAAATAGAAATAATGGGCGGACCTGATGGGGCTGCCGCAATAAAATTAAACGAAATGGTTATTAAAAAAAGAAGATGGCATTGCTTGCCGGGTCAGCCTCTGACCGACCTTGATAAGCAGGTGATGTTTTGGGAAAATAAAGGCAAATTGGTGCCTACTCGTGATTTGATCAAGACTCCAGAACAGATTGAGGGTATCCGTAAGAGCGGTGTCGTCAATACGGGTTGTCTTGATGCGGTGGCTGAAGCTATCCGCCCAGGTATGAACACGCAGGAGATCGACGACATCTGTGTGCAGTACTGCAAGGATCATGATGCCATACCTGCCTGCCTCAATTACGAGGGCTATCCTAAAAGCGTTTGTACGAGTATCAATGAGGTGGTTTGCCATGGTATTCCTAAGGAGGAAGACGTGCTCCAGGAGGGCGATATCGTCAATGTGGATATGACTACCATCGTGGACGGCTATTATGCTGACGCTTCCCGTATGTTCATCATCGGCAAGACGACTCCGGAGAAGGAGCAGTTGGTGAGAGTGGCTAAGGAATGCCTCGAAATTGGTGCTGAAACAGCCAAGCCATACAGCTTTGTGGGCGACATCGGTCATGCTATCGAGAAGCACTGCAAGAAATACGGTTATGGAGTGGTGCGCGATCTCTGCGGACATGGTGTGGGCTGCGAGTTCCACGAAGAGCCAGAGGTGCTTCACTACGGACATAAGGGTACTGGTATGCTGCTCGTTCCGGGCATGGTATTCACCATCGAACCAATGATCAACATGGGTACCTGGAAGGTGTTCATCGATGCAGACGATCCATACGGATGGGAGGTTATCACGGGCGATGAAAAACCATCTGCTCAGTGGGAGCATACCTTCGTGATGACAGAACACGGAGTAGAGGTGCTGACCTACTAAAGAATAATCACCATAATATATACTCACCATTATATATATAATAAGGTGTAAGAATCTGTGAGAATCAAGTAGTATTCGATATAATGGTGTAAGAATCAATATAATAAGGTGTATAAAATCATGGAAGAAAACGAAAAGAAGGATATATATATATTGGGTATTGAGAGCAGCTGCGATGATACCTCGGCTGCTGTCTTGAGAAATGGAGTGCTGTTGAGCAATGTCACGGCTTCACAGGAGGTGCATCGCGCTTATGGTGGTGTGGTTCCTGAACTGGCTTCGCGCGCGCATCAGCAGAATGTGGTTCCTGTGGTCGATCAGGCTATCAAGCGTGCCGGCATCACCAAGGAAGACCTGAGTGCTGTGGCCTTTACAAGAGGTCCCGGTCTGATGGGTTCTCTGCTCGTGGGTGTCAGCTTTGCCAAGGGATTCGCCCGCTCGCTCAACATTCCTCTGATTGATGTCAATCACCTGCAGGGACACGTGATGGCGCATTTCATCAAGGAAAGTGATGACGACCAGACTGCTCCTCCGTTCCCTTTCATCTGCCTTCTTGTTTCGGGTGGAAACTCCCAGATTGTGAAGGTGAATGCGTACAACGATATGCAGGTGCTCGGTCAGACCATCGATGATGCTGCCGGCGAGGCTATCGACAAGTGTGCCAAGGTGCTGGACTGGGGGTATCCGGGTGGCCCTATCGTAGATAAATACGCAAGACAGGGCAATCCGAAGGCTTTCTCCTTTGCCGAACCGCATATCCCTGTCTCTTATACACATCTCCGAGCCCACGAGACTAAGGCGAATCT
>CAMBBY010000272.1 GCA_945863825.1 uncultured Prevotella sp.
AGATTCGCCTTAGTCTCGTGGGCTCGGAGATGTGTATAAGAGACAGGATGTATCTACTTCAGAAAAGCCTGTAGTAGATGTAGGGTGTTCCCTGCCGGCCTGTTTGAAAACAGCAAGAACCTGTTGGGGATGCTGTAAGAAACTCACTTTTTTGAGTTCTTCATCAGTTACTTCAATCACTTCTGTTGAGGCTCCAAAGCGTTTACCTTTCAGCCATTCTTCTGTAGCAACGAGGATTTCTGCAGGCTGGAGTTCCAGGAGGTCTTCCACCACCTTATGTCCTTCGGCTACAAATACGCCTTCTTTATTTCGGTTCTTTTTGAGCTCAAGAGAGTGAATATATTTAATTTTATTCTTGCTTATCATATATGTATCTTCTATTCTTATTATGAATCTTGTAAGTCCTTTACCATAGGACTTATTTTTGGCAAAGTTACATTAAAAATAGGACATGGCAAAATATTCCTCCTGTTAAAGCCTTAATTTGTTTGAATTTTTATATTTTTTTTTCGTTGGCTCGATTTTTTGTCGTAACTTTGCAGCAATGAAGAGATATAGTTATATTCCGTTTTCAATCCTTTTGTTGACTACGACTTGCTCTACTGGCAAGTATGTACAAGAGGGTGAGTATATATTAGATAAGGTGGCGGTTGTGTCAGATCAGTCTGATTATAATGCTGCCCCTCTATCTCAGTATGTACGTCAGAAAGAGAAGCCCAAGTTGTTTTCGCTTTTTAGAAATCCTTTCAGTCGCAAGCCTGTCATTTATGATACCTTGCAGGCTCGTCTGTCCTGTCAGGATCTGATGACAGCCATGCAGAATGAAGGATATATGAATGCGGGTGTTTCTCTTTATACTGAGACAAAAGGGAAAAAACTGAAGGCTACCTATCTCCTTCATCCTGGTCAGCCTTTTCTGATAGGAAAGGTAAATTATGACATCCAGGATGAAGGTATCCAGCAGTTGTTGCATCTCGATCAGACTGATAATCAGCAGATAAAACCTGGTATGCGTTTTACTGTTGAAACATTGGATAATGAGCGTAAGCGTATTGCTGGTTTATTGTCAGATAATGGATATTTCCGTTTCAATAAGGATTTTATTCACTTTACGGCCGACACGGTAATGGGACGCAAGGATATTGCTCTGACGCTTCAGTTGAGAAAGTACAAGTCAAATAGCAATTCTCCAGAAGTTGATCACACCCGTTATCTGATACGTGATGTACTTTTCCAAAGTAATGACAGTGATCGAATTCATCTTCGTAAACAGGTACTTCTCAATGCGACCGCCATCAAAGCGGGGCGACCTTATGATGCTTCTGCTTTGCAGCGGACATACAATAATTTCGCCCGCCTGCAAGCTGTAAAATATACGAATATTAAATTTGCGGAAGTGCCGGATACCAATTTGCTGGATTGCCATATTCAGATAAGTACTAATAAGCCTTCTACTATATCATTCCAGCCGGAGGGTACAAACACAGCTGGTGACTTGGGTGCTGCTGCCTCCATTACCTATACCAATCGCAATCTCTTTCATGGTAGCGAACAGTTGAGTATAGAGTTTCGTGGTGCATATGAGGCAATTACCGGTTTGGAAGGTTATCAGGATCAGAACTATACGGAGTTTTCCGTAGAAACGAAATTAGTTTTCCCTCGTTTCCTGGCTCCATTTCTTTCCAAGAGTTTCAGGCGCAGACAGACGGCAAGTTCTGAGTGGGCTGTAAGTTGGAATTTTCAGAATCGCCCTGAATTTCATCGTAGAGTCTTTTCATCTGCATGGCGTTATCGCTGGAGTGAACCGAAGCATCATCTGAATTACCGCTTTGATTTGCTGGATCTCAATTATGTGTATATGCCTTGGATCTCTTCTACGTTCAAGCGTGATTATCTGGATAATGCGGAAAACAGAAATGCTATCCTGCGTTATAACTACGAGGATATCTTCATCATGAAGGCTGGTTTTACTGTCAGTTATACGGATGGTGTAGATGCTGTCAGGGCTAATTTTGAGTCGGCAGGTAATCTGCTGAATGGAGTATCTAAGGGATTTGGATTTAAAACTAATTCTCAGGGACAACATACTTTGTTTAATATCGCTTATGCGCAGTATGTGAAGTTGGATTTTGATTATACTCATCTGTTCCAGTTTGATAAGCGTAATGCCTTGGCTCTTCATGCTGGTCTGGGAGTTGCTTATCCTTATGGTAATAGCACGGTGCTGCCTTTTGAAAAACGATATTTCTCTGGCGGTGCCAATTCCGTAAGAGGTTGGAGTGTAAGAGAATTAGGTCCGGGTAAGTTTAAGGGAACTGACGGCCGTATCGATTTTATCAATCAGACAGGTGATGTCAAACTTGACTTAAATGCTGAGTATCGCTCTTCTTTGTTCTGGAAATTGCAGGGTGCGCTCTTCATAGATGCAGGTAATATCTGGACGCTCCGCAATTATGCAGAACAGCCTGGAGGTCAATTCAAGTTTACTGAATTCTATAAGCAAATAGCCGCTTCATACGGTATGGGTCTGAGATTGAACTTTGATTATTTCATCTTGCGATTTGATATGGGTATGAAAGCTATCAATCCTGCTTATGAATCAGAAAAGGAACATTGGTCTATCTTCCATCCAAAGTTGAGCCGTGATTTCGATTTTCACTTTGCAGTAGGTTTGCCTTTCTAAAGAGGGAAGGGCAAACCTATTTTTGCAAGGTAGGTAACTGCTTGAGTTCTACTTTCCATTTGCCATTATGGATAGTCATCGGCAATGTGAGTTTCGACTTGTTGATGAGACGGGCCTCTTTACCAATTGTATCCATTTGTAGAAAATTGGTTATTTCCAGATTGACGGTAGCAGATACTTCATCTTCTTTGAAGTCTATGTCTCCAATTTCGATGTGTGCATCTTCATTTTTTGCTTTCAGAAGTTCTATATCTGCTGGGTGTACGTTGCTTGCGGCATAGCGTAGCCAAACCTTAGATTCGGGGGTGCAAAACCTGGCTGCCTTTTCAAAATGCCAATTATAATAATAGGTAGCGAAGGAATCAACGTCTGCTTTCAGTTGTTCTTCACTTCCTTTATGTGGCTGGCAACTCATGAGGGACAAAAATCCGAATAAACTTCCGCATACAATTGAAGAAAGTATGGGATAAAAGCGTTTTTTTGTATATGTGATTACATTTCTTACCATAAAGCTGATGTTTAAATCATATTAATTTGCTAAAAATTGCTACAAAGGTACTAAAAAACTTTGTAATATGAGTTTTTTTTGCTAATTTTGCATGAAAATATAATTTTAAATGCTGAGATTTATTTCCTTCGGCAGTGGAAGTAGTGGTAATTGCTACTATCTTTACACTGAGACGGATTCTATATTGATAGATGTTGGTGTCGGATTGAGAAGCTTGAAAAAGCATTTTCATAATTATGGCATGCAGTTTGAGGATATTCATCATATCCTGGTTACTCATGATCATGCAGACCATGTTAAGTCTGTGGGAAGTTTGAGTAATGATTTTCATCTACCGGTATATACAACCCGTAAAGTTCACATGGGGATAGAGAGGAATTATTGTGTTCGCAAGAAGATTGTTCCGCAAAATGTCCATGTCATAGAAAAAGGGGTTCCTTTTACTCTGGGAGAGTTTAAGGTTACACCATTTGGAGTTCCTCATGATAGTACCGACAATGTGGGCTATTTTGTGGAACAGGGTGGTGTGTGCTTCTGTCTGCTTACTGATGTCGGACATATTACAGAAGAAATGCACAAATTCATAGGTCGTGC
>CAMBBY010000273.1 GCA_945863825.1 uncultured Prevotella sp.
AATTGAACAGATTCATCTTGAATCTGTGACATGTTTCGACTATCACCGTTTATGAGAATATGATTGGTCGTCATTTTATTTTGTTGTAGCAAATAAGTTTTCTTTGAATGGCATAGCTGAAAGATCCGAATGATCTTCTAATTCGACAACGTATTCTCCTGACTCTTTTCGAGTTATTGAAGTTAAATAATTAAGTTCAATTTCGGTCTCTTGTTTAGTCATTACCTTGTAGTTTAGAGTGTTGTTGAAATACTTTACCTTTTTGCCAGATATTTCTCTTTCTTCTACAAATTGTTTATGCGCATCAAAACGTTTCTTGATAGAGCTATTACAGAGATCAATATCAAGACTTTCAATGCCTTCTCTTATAATAGTTTCAAAATTTGCATCAATGTCATAGCCGCAAGAATTCCTTCCAGTTAAGATTGCAGCTTGCATTGTTGTGCCTGTTCCAAGAAATGGATCAAGAACAATATCGCCCTTCTGTGAAAACATATTAATTAACCTAAACGGTATCTCAAAAGGATAGGCAGCACTTCGCTCTCGTGTATTCAACTTCTGAAGATTCTGTTTTGTTCCCTTTACTTCCCAAACGTCAGAAAACCAAACATTGCGTTCTTCCCAAAAAAATGAACTTTTCATGCGTCCAAGTTTTGCTTCCGAAGTTTTGTAGGTGCGTTTCTCTCCCTTACGGAAAATAAGAATCCATTCATGTTCGAGAGTAACGTATGCGCCACAGGGCAACATGCCACTTCCCATGAACTTATTTGGTGCATTTGTTTGCTTCCTCCATATTATATTAGGCAAACCGATAAAACCAAGTTCGATACAAGCTTTAGCAATTCGACTATGATTGTTATAAAGTGAGAACTTTCCATTTATGGTTCTAGTTGCATCACCAATATTTATGCACAGAAAACCTCCTGGCTTGATAACACGGAAGCATTCTTTCCATACCATATCAAGTTCTTGATGCATTAACTCAAATGCCTTCTCTGGTTCCGATTCTATATACTTCTTTATTTGTGGATTCTGGTCAGACATAATCTCATCCCACATCTCAATCATTGGATATGGTGGAGATGTAACAACCAAATCTATGGTGCAATCATTAATCTGCTTCATATGTTGTGAAGCTCCAATATAAAGTGTATGATTCGTAGTCATCGAAAATGTTTTTTCAATTATTTGTCAATATTTAATTCCTGTACTGGGACTTAGAGAGTATTGGCTGTTGTGAAAAGTGCTTCCAAATTTGGTTGATTGGTATTGTTTCACTTATATATGGTGTGCTAATCTTTACCAAGATTATCTGCCGCCTGCGCCATTGGTAACTAAAATCCTTTTCTGCAAGAATGATTTTATTTTAATATAGCTATTTGAATTTATTAAGCTGTCATTGATTAACATCTATAATTGAAGACCATAGCAGCTTTCGGGTTGCAAATATACTAAATTTATATCGAAATATCGAAATTTTACCAAGATATTTTGAATACTGACATTATTTGAGGTCAAAAATGGCAAATTTCTTCATCGAATCCGATGAAGAAAAACTATGAAGAAACGAAAAAGAGGATGTGCCATGGACTAATGACACATCCACTTTTCTAAAATCTTATTTCTCGTTCTTGGCAGCAAGGGCTTCACGAACCTTTGCCTCGATTTCCTCAGCCAATTCTGGATTGTCCTTCAATAAAGCCTTGGCTGCATCGCGACCCTGACCCAATTTAGAACCATCATAGCTGAACCAGCTACCACTCTTCTGGATGATGTTGTGCTCTACGCCCAAATCAACAATCTCGCCAATCTTGCTGATACCCTCACCAAAGGTAATCTCAAATTCAGCCTTGCGGAAAGGAGGAGCAACCTTGTTCTTCACCACCTTCACACGTACCAGATTGCCAAGAACATTTTCACCATCCTTGATGGCAGAAGCCTTGCGGATATCCAGACGTACAGAAGCATAGAATTTCAAGGCATTACCACCGGTAGTCGTCTCCGGGTTGCCAAACATGATACCAATCTTATCACGCAACTGGTTGATGAATATACAGGTGGTGTTTGTCTTGCTGATGGTAGAGGTGAGCTTGCGGAGAGCCTGGCTCATCAGACGAGCCTGAAGACCTACCACGTTGTCACCCATGTCACCCTCGATTTCCTTCTTTGGAGTCAGGGCTGCTACAGAGTCAATCACCAGAATGTCGATGGCAGAAGAACTGATCAGCTGGTCTGCAATCTGTAAAGCCTGCTCACCATTGTCTGGCTGTGAAATCCACAGATTGTCCACATCTACACCCAATTTGGCAGCATAGAAGCGGTCGAATGCGTGCTCAGCATCGATGAAAGCAGCGATACCGCCAGCTTTCTGTGCCTCTGCGATGGCATGAATGGCCAGAGTAGTCTTACCAGAAGATTCCGGACCATAGATTTCTATAATTCGTCCCTTAGGATAACCACCTACGCCAAGCGCATTGTCGAGTGCGATACTGCCGGTAGGAATCACCTCTATATTCTCGATTTGTTCATCACCCAATTTCATGATAGAGCCTTTGCCGAAGTCCTTTTCGATCTTCGCCATGGCAGCTTGAAGGGCCTTCAGTTTACCTTCATTAGGATTTAAAGTACCCTCCTTTATTTCTTCCTTTTTCGCCATTGTAAAAATAGTTTTAAACTGTTATATTTTATATTTGTTTGAGGTTGCAATTAGTCGATTTCCAAATCGCCATCAAATACCTCATGCCATGGCAAGCCTTGCTTGTTGAGCTGCTCCATGAATGGATCTGGGTCGAATTCCTCTACGTTCCATACACCTGGCTTCTTCCAGATGCCCTTGAGGAACATCATGGCACCAATCATAGCTGGTACACCAGTAGTATAGCTTACGCCCTGCATGCCAGTCTCGTTGTATGCCTCCTGGTGCTTGCAGTTGTTGTAAACATAGTATGTGCGCTCCTTACCATCCTTCTTGCCACGGATACGGCAACCGATAGAGGTCTCGCCGTCATAGTTTTCGCCGAGATCCTGTGGGTTAGGCAATACGGCTTTCAGGAACTGCAATGGAACGATCTTCACCTTGGCAGTCTTGCCAGAGCCATCAGCCAATGGAGCCTCGTATTCAATCTCGTCGATACGGCTCATGCCGAGGTTCTGAATGCAGTCGAGATAGGTGAGATACTGCTGACCGAAAGTCATCCAGAAGCGTGCCTCCTTGATGGTAGGGTAGTTCTTTACCAGACTCTCCAACTCCTCGTGGTGCATCAGATAACTCTCGCGAGGACCGATGTTAGGGTAGGTGAGAGGTTTGTGGATAGACAGAGGGTCTGTTTCAATCCATTCACCATTCTTATACCAGAGTCCCTTTTGGGTAATCTCGCGGATGTTGATTTCAGGGTTGAAGTTGGTAGCGAAAGCCTTGTGGTGGTTACCAGCGTTGCAGTCCACGATGTCGAGCACCTCAATCTCATCGAAGTGATGTTTGGCAGCGTATGCGGTGAAGATACCGGAAACGCCTGGGTCGAAACCGCAACCGAGGATAGCGCAAAGACCAGCCTTCTCAAACTTGTCCTTGTATGCCCACTGCCATGAGTACTCGAAGTGAGCCTCGTCCTTAGGTTCGTAATTGGCAGTGTCCATGTAGTTGCAACCGCAAGCCAAACAAGCATCCATGATCGTAAGATCCTGATAAGGCAAAGCGAGGTTGATGACAAGCTCAGGCTTGTAGCTATTGAAGAGAGCCTTCAACTGCTCAACGTCGTCGGCATCCACCTCAGC
>CAMBBY010000274.1 GCA_945863825.1 uncultured Prevotella sp.
ATATCGGATTGATTAAAGCTGCAGAAAGATTTGATGAAACCCGTGGTTTTAAGTTTATTTCTTATGCAGTTTGGTGGATTCGACAGAGTATTTTGCAAGCAATAGCTGAGCAAAGTAGAATAGTCAGACTTCCTCTTAATCAGGTTGGTTCCTTGAATAAGGTTAATCAGGAAAGTAATAGATTTGAACAAGAAAACCAGCGTCGTCCAAGTGTAGAAGAACTTGCCCAGCGCACAGGTATAGATGAGGAAAAAATCTCTCAAAGCATGGCGGCAAGTGGTCATCATGTAAGTATTGATGCGCCTTTTGGTGAAGATGATGACAATTCTATGGTGGATGTCATGGCAAGTGGAGAAGATAGTCGCACAGATAAGCATGTTGATCATGAAAGTATGGCTATGGAACTACGTCAGGTTTTGGATAAGGTTCTTAAAGACAGGGAAAAGCAGATTGTTTGTGCCTGCTTTGGAATTGGAGAAACTGAAAAAGGATTGGAAGAAATTGGAGATAAAATGGGATTGACTCGTGAAAGAGTTCGTCAAATACGTGAGAAAAGTATTACAAAACTTAGAGATTCCGGAAATGTCAAAATTCTGATGAAATACTTAGGGTAATTTTTGAAAAAACATTTAATTCTCTTTGTTGTTTCATAAAAATATACTAACTTTGCAATCGGGTGCTTTTTCAAGCTCCCGATTTTTTGTTATGAGGCTTCTGGTTCATATTATAATCTGTATTTTCTTGACTTTATCGCTGGATGGATACGCAAGGAATGTTACACCGAAAGACGATTTCCGTGATTCGGTGATGAATCGTATCTATCGATATTATCAGTTGTCTTATTCCGCTTCTGAGCAATCTCATGAGTCTTATGCATACACGAAATTTATGATGCGTACCAATCATCGCAACTTTACGTTGGCTATGGTTCCTTCTCTTTATGTGATAGCTCATGGTTCCGGTAGAGAATTTATGGGAGAATATTATAGTAAATATACGGTAAAAGAAAAGAATAAGATAACTCCTCATCGTTTACTATGTATTACTACAGTTCCTCACAAAAGGAATACAATGCCTTCTCTGCTGAATTATCTTACTCCGAATGTTTATGGTGAATGTCTTTTTCAAGACAATATACTGTCTCCCTATCATCGGTCAAACCGGAAATATTATAAATATATGGTCACGGCTCTTCCATTTGGCAAGGCTCAGGTTTATGCCTACCCTAAATTGAAAAATACTCAATTGGTTACGAGTATGGCTATTGTGGATAGTCATACGGGTAGAATAAATTTGGTTGATTTTGAGGGTGAGTATGATATGACTCGCTTCTTTATCAGTGTAGTGATGAATAAAGAGGATTCTGTGGGTTCTTTGTATCCGAAGAAGTGTGACCTCAGAGCTAATTTTAGTTTTATGGGTAATCAGATAACGGCCAGATATTCTACTATTTATGGCTTGCCGAAATTATTGTCGGATTCTTTGAATAATGTTGAAGATACTACATTGATGGCAAAGGTGCGCCCTACCCCGTTGAATGAGGAGGAATTGCATTTCTTGAACCATTATTATCAGAAAAAGAATGAAAGGGATTCTTTGACCAAAAACGAAAAACATAAAAAGTCCTTTGTAAAAGATGTGTTGTGGGATATTGTGGGCGATAATGTCTTAAATCGTATCAAGCAAAATTTCGGAAAACAAAATCAGGGGTACCTTAGAATTAATCCTATTCTGAATCCTCTTTATATGGGTTATTCCGAAAGAAAGGGATTTGTGTATAAGTTTGATGTGCGAGGAAGTTATTCTTTTAGTGATGATGTGCAATTTGCTCTTCGCTTTAAAGCTGGTTATGCTTTCAAGCAGCATCGCTTCTATTTCAGTATTCCTGCTACTCTTAACTACAATAAAAAGCATGATGGATTCCTGCAGTTTGAGTTGGGTAATGGAAACCGAATTAATACCAATGTTGTGGCTCGTCGTATATTGGATATCAGTGAGAAAAAAGATAGTCTTATCAATTTCCCATATGGTGATTATACGGCTTTTAAGGATAATTATTGGCGACAGACGAATCATTGGATGTTCAATAACTATATCGGTTTTGAATTGGGAATCATTGCCCATCAGCGTAAATCTATAAGTCCGGAATTTTATAAGGAAAACAATTTCCCAAGTTTGTATAGATCAGTTGCGCCTGCATTGGCTCTGGTTTGGCATCCTATCGGGAAAAACGGTCCTGTCGTAAAAGTTGATTATGAAAGAAGTTTCAATCATTTTCTTCATTCTAATATCAGCTACGAACGGGTTGAAATGGATATGCAGGATATTATCAACATGTCAAGAAGGCGGAGCCTTTCTTTGCGTTTGGGTTCTGGATTCTATACTCAGAAAGGCGACCATTGGTATTTTGTTGATTATACTAATTTCAGGGACAATAATTTACCTGGTGGCTGGAATGATGATTGGGCAGGCGAATTTGAATTGCTTAACTCTGGATGGTATAATGCCTCTGATTATTATGTTCGGTCCAATGTTACTTATGAGTCTCCAGCCTTGTTTGCTGCCTGGTTACCATGGGTAGGACGTTTTATAGAAAATGAACGATACTATGTCAATGCCCTCTTGGTAAGACATCTTCATCCTTATACGGAATGGGGATACGGGTTCAAAACCCGTGTGGCTTCGGTAGGCATATTTGCTTCTTTTCAAAACACAAAATTTCAAGGAGTCGGTTGTAAATTCGGCTTCGAATTATTTAGAGAATGGTAATTACAATTTAATATACAAGCATTAAGATATGAATTCTCAACTTACTGTTTATAAAGCAAGTGCAGGTTCTGGAAAAACCTTTACTTTAGCTAAAGAGTATATGGTCTTGGTGATACAAGACCCATCTTCATACAGGAATATTCTTGCTGTAACATTTACTAACAAGGCAACTGAGGAAATGAAAAATAGAATCCTCAGCAAACTGTATGGAATAGCTAATCGGCTGGATGACTCAAGAGATTACTTGGAACAAATCAAGGGGGTATTATCTCAGATGTCAGAAGAGCAGATTGTTGAAAATGCTGGTATTGCTCTGAAAAATCTTATCCACAATTATAATTATTTCCGCGTCGAAACGATTGATACATTCTTCCAGAGTGTACTCCGTAATCTGGCACGTGAACTTGATTTGACCGCTAATTTGAGAATTGGTCTTAATGATGTCCAGATAGAAGAACAGGCTGTAGATGAATTGATCGAAGAACTTCAGATGACAGACAAGCTTCTCTTTTGGATTATGGATTATATTAAGGAAAATATTGCAGATGACAAAAACTGGAATGTGATTTCTCAAATAAAAGCTTTTGGACGGAATATATTCAAGGATTTTTATAAGGATCATGCTGATGCGCTGAATAATTGTATTGAAAAAGATGGCTTTTTCGAGGCTTTTTCTTCAAAATTGAGGAAAATGCAAGCTCAAGCTAAAGAGCATTTTGACCAGATTGCGGCTACCTTTTTTGATGCATTGGATGAAAACGGTCTTTCGGCAGATGACTTTCAAAATAAGACCAGAGGTATATGGAGTTACTTTTCCAAATTGAAAAACGGTAAATTCAATGATGATGATTTGCAAAATGCTACATTGGTAAAATGTCTGGATAGCGAAGAATCCTGGGTCAAAAAGTCTGACGCTCAGGCTGGTAAACCTGCGTATGACTTAGTAGCTGTCTCTTATACACATCTCCGAGCCCACGAGACTAAGGCGAATCTC
>CAMBBY010000275.1 GCA_945863825.1 uncultured Prevotella sp.
CGTAATACTTTAAAGACGTTTGCTTCAAAGTATTCATTTTTGGTTGGCTACGTCCTGTAACCAACCTTTTTTATGTTAAAATTTTGGTGGTTTCTCAGAAAATTATTATCTTTGCCAACGATAATTAACTTATATCGTGCAATTCTTTAAAAAAATAGCCTATTGATTAGACATTTACTTAATTAAAAATAAAGGATTAAGAAATGAGAAATCTACAAGATTTGACCGACGAGGAGTTGGCCCTTCTTTATGTCGAAGGTAACAATCGTGCCTTTGACGTGCTGCTTTCGCGCAATGAAGTGAAGTTGTTTACATACATCATGTTCTTTGTGCGTGATCAAGAGATGGCTAATGACATCTTCCAGGAAACGTTTTTGAAGGTGGTAAGCAAACTTCAGAACCACGAATATTCTGCAAACGGAAAATTCGGAGGCTGGTTGTTGCGTATTGCTCATAACGTCATGATGGATATGTATCGTGGTCAGCGCTATAAGTATGTCGTAGAATCGAAAGACGACAATGATCTGTCTAATATCGGTGGTGATGATTTGTTGGAAGCAAATGCAGAAGTTAATTTGATTAATATCCAGATTCTTTCTGATGTCAGAAAGATGATGGAGCAGTTGCCTATTTTACAGCGTGAAGTAGTGTATATGCGCTACTATCAGCAACTCACATTCAAGGAAATCGCTGAGGCTACAGGTGTAAGTATCAATACCAGTCTCGGAAGAATGCGCTATGCTCTTCTCAATCTTCGCAGAATGGCTAAGAAGCATGACGTATATCTTCAGTTAGACTAGTATTGGATATTTTATTTCCGGAGGCTTAATCCTCTGGCTGTTTCAATTCTTTGAGGGCATGGATGGTGGAAATAGGATCTGTGCTCTTAAACACATAACTTCCACTTACCAGTACGTTGACTCCTGCTTTGGCCAGGCGTGGGGCTGTTTCTGCCTGTACGCCACCATCTACTTCGATGAGGGCGTTGGAGTGTGAATCCTTGATGAGTTTTCTCAGTCTTTCCACCTTCTTGATGGTGTTCTCGATGAACTTCTGTCCTCCGAAACCTGGGTTTACACTCATCAGCAATACCATATCTACATCGCAGATGATATCTTCCAGTACGCAGACTGGAGTAGATGGATTCAGTGTAACACCCGCTTTCATGCCAGCCGCATGAATCTGCTGGATGATACGGTGCAGGTGGGTACATGCTTCGTAATGTACATTCATCATCATGGCACCAGTCTTGGCAGTCTGCTCGATGTATTCTTCCGGATGTGCTATCATGAAATGCACATCAAGAGGTTTCTTGCAAACCTTGGCTACGGCTTCAAGAACAGGAAAACCAAAAGAGATATTGGGCACGAATACCCCATCCATAATGTCCATGTGGAGCCAGTCGGCTTCACTCTGATTAATCATTTCAACTTCGCTTTTCAGATCCAGAAAATTGGCTGAAAGCAAAGATGGTGATACCAATGTCTTCATATTTTGAGTTCGTTAGTTAAGACAGTACACCTCGTACTTACCATTCCTCTTAATCGTTCGATAGGAATATGCTATCTGTTTGATAATGCTGATCGTCCTTTTGGATGGTCTCATTTCTTCGGAAGTAAAAACTTGCTTCATAGGCGTTACTGTTATGATAGTTAACATAATGATACTAAGATTCAGTTTATTTCTTCATCTTTATTAGTATAACGAAAGATTTTCTACTTTATTACATTTGAAATGTATTTTTTTTTATCAACTTGACTCTTTCCTTATTATATATAATAATGTATAGTGGCTTTAAACAATTGATTTTACCCCAAAAAGTAGCTTTTAATTACTTATTTCTGTTAAATTCTAAAATTTTTCGCCAAAAAGTTTGTAGTTTGATAGAAAAAGTGTACTTTTGCAATTGAATTTAAAAATAAACAATATGATGACAACATTCGTATCTTCAACAGCATGGTGGTGGCGTATCTCAAGATTTAAAAAGTCGTGAGACGATAAGCCGTGCGTGGATATGAATCCATGATATAACTAAGGCCTGCCGTACTTACGACAGGTCTTTTTTCATATATTTACCTCAGGAATGGGGGATTGGGAATAGAAAATAAAAAAATAAAATATAGGAGAAGAAATTATGGAAATGAAGGACATTTTGAACAGAATGTTGAATCACGAGGAACTTTCCCGTGAGGAAACCAAGAACATCATCGTGGGTATCACCAAGAGTGAGTTCCCAGAGGAGCAGATTACCGCTTTGCTTACCGGTTTGCAGATGCGAGGCGTTACCGTAGATGAACTGTTGGGTTTCCGTGATGGTATCTTGGCTACCGGCGTTCCTGCCATCTTAGATTGCGACCGATACATAGATGTGGTTGGTACAGGTGGCGACCGCAAGAATACTTTCAATATTTCTACTACCGCTTGCTTCGTCATTGCTGGTGCAGGTTATAAGGTTGCCAAGCATGGTAATTATGCGGCTACTTCTGTGAGCGGTGCTTCGAATGTCATCAAAAAACATGGAGTGCAGTTTACTGATGATTTGGATAAGTTGAACCGTTCTATCAATGAGGCTGGTATCGTCTATCTCCATGCCCAACTCTTTGCCAAGGCAATGAAGTTTGTAGGTCCTATCCGTAAGGCACTCCAATTCCCAACCGTATTCAATCTCCTCGGTCCACTGGTTAATCCAAGTCAGCCTAAATGCCAGTTGCTCGGTGTAGCCAACCTGGACCAGATGCGACTCTATAATCAGGTTTATCAGAAATTAGGTATCGATTATGGTATTGTAAATAGCATCGACGGTTACGATGAGATTTCCCTGACCAGTGATTTCAAGGTAACGACCAATCATTATGAGCGCATCTTCAAGCCACAGGATCTTGGTTTTGAAATTGCTAAACCAGAGGAAGTGAGAGGTGGTGCCACAGAGGAAGAGGCTAAGGAAATCTTTGATGCCGTACTTGAGAACCGTGCATTGCCTGCCCAGAAGAATATCGTACTTGCCAATGCCGCCTTCGGTATTCAGGTTATGGAGAAGGGAAAGAAGAGTATTGAGGAATGCGTGGAGATTGCACGAGAGAGCATCGATAGTGGCAAGGCACTCGCTACATTCAAGAAATTTGTAGAACAGAATAGTTAAGTATAGAGTGAAGAACGAAGAGTGAAGAGTGAAGAATTCAAATGTTTGAGGGCGTATGCCTCATTTCTCATTTAACATTTAACATTGAAAATGGCTGATATTTTAGAAGAGATTGTCGCTCATAAGCGAATCGAGATAGAACAGCGCAAGCGCTTCATCCAACCCCGGCAGATGATTTCCCTGACGGAACAGAAGATGCAGGCGGATGACGGACTGGTACCTGGAGGCAGCATGCGCAAGGCACTGATGGAGTCCTCTACGGGTATCATCGCTGAGTTTAAGAGAAAATCGCCGTCCAAGGGATGGATCAAGGAGGAGGGTAAGGCAAGTATCATTCCGTTGGCTTATCAGGAGAATGGAGCTTCTGCTCTCAGCATCCTTACCGATATCGACTACTTCGGCGGTTATGATGAGTTTATACAGGAGGCTCGCCACGTGGGGGTTCATATACCTATATTATATAAGAACTTCGTTATCGAGGAATACCAACTCCTGCAGGCGAGATATTGCGGTGCTTCTGCCGTACTCCTGATAGCTGCCTGTCTGACGAAAGAGGAATGTAAGCGTCTTCTTGATATGGCGCACCAACTCGGAATGGAAGTACTCTTGGAGATGCACAA
>CAMBBY010000276.1 GCA_945863825.1 uncultured Prevotella sp.
CTACACAAGGAGTATCGTCGGCAGCGTCAGATGTGTATAAGAGACAGGCTTTTAGAAATGTGAATACTTGTTTCATAATATATCCTTTGATTATATTTGAAGGATGAGGCTTATGCATGATGTAGCTATTGCCATCTTTGTCATTGACAAATATGACTCTTGAACCAGAAGTTGTTCCTTTGTTTTCCTGATGGAACCCATAGCAGGAAAATACATTAACCATTTCGTCGAAAGTAAAATCTTTCGGCAGGCTATAGAAGCGTTTCAAAAGTTTATCTTTCTTGTTCATTTGCCACATTCTTTATGTATTCGATTGCAAATGTAACTAAAAATAGTTACGTTACCAAGTTTTTGGGGCTTTTTAACAATCTTTTTGGGGGCTTTAAGTACGTAATCATATAAAAAAGCGTAACGAACACCTTTTCCGGGTAATCCATTACGCTTTAATTATTATCTATAAAACTTTATTTTCCGAGATTATTCTTTTTCTCGTTCAGTTCAGCCTTCTTTCTCATCATCTCTTCCTGCTGCTGGCGCTGCAACTCCTGGAGAGCCTGCATTCTTGCCATGAGGCCATTAGCCTTCTTTGGATTACTCTTGTTCTCCTGATAGCGCTTTTCCAAGATGGCGAGAAGCTTCTCGTCGTTGGTGGTCTTGCGCAAGGTCCACATGATTGCGGCACTGAAGAACAGTGAGATGAAGTAGTAGAAGTTCAAACCTGATGAATAATCATTGAACATGAAGAAGAACATCAATGGCATGAGATACATCATCCACTGCATCATCTTCATCTGCTCAGCCTGCTGACCTACCATCTGGTCTCTCTGCTGGCGCATGGTCATCCATGAGTACAACAGGTTGGCTACGCAGAAGAGAATACAAGTCAAACTCAGGTGGTCACCTATCATCCAGATGTTGGTGTTCCACTCAAAGATTGGGTCGTATGTACTCAAGTCGTTCATCCAGAGGAAATG
The DNA here is from genome assembly GCA_945863825.1 of uncultured Prevotella sp. Taxonomy (GTDB): domain Bacteria; phylum Bacteroidota; class Bacteroidia; order Bacteroidales; family Bacteroidaceae; genus Prevotella. The sequence goes on from CAMBBY010000276.1 coordinate 975, forward strand.
CTCACCACGAAGCTGGATGGCATTAGGAACGAAGTTGAACATCGCAATCCACACTGGCATCTGAATCAACATTGGCAAGCAGCCTGACAATGGACTCACACCATACTTGGCATATTCAGCCATCATCGCCTGTTGTTTCTGCATCTGATCCTCAGGCTTGTTATACTGCGCAGTAGCAGCTTCGAGCTTTGGTTTCAGAACGCGCATTTTGGCAGAACTCATATAACTCTTCTTCACCATAGGGTAGGTGATGAGCTTCAGAAGCAAGGTGATGAGAATCAGTACGATGCCCATAGGGAATACCTTGCTCAGCCAGTCGAACACGTAGAGTGTGAAGAAACGGTTGATCCAGCGGATGACAGGCCATCCCAGATAAACGAGCTTCTGGAACTCCAGGTCCTTGCCGAAGGTGCTTTCCTTCTCGGTATTCTTGAGAATCTGGAAATCGTTAGGACCAAAGTAGAACTCAAACTCAGAGGCTTTCTTGCCGGTTGGGTCGAAAGGAGTTTTCATCTTAGCCTGGAACTGCTTCAGATAGCCAGAACCCTTCTCCTGTGGGATAGAGGTCATGAAGGCATCCTTTTCGAAGTTGTCTTTAGCAACGATGATGGCAGAGAAGAACTGGTTTTTGAAAGATACCCAGTCGATGGTCTCTTCGATTTTCTCATCGATCTTCTCGCTTCCCTCATTGAGATAGTCAGTGCCACCCTCTGCATTGTGATAGGTGAGCGTAGTGTAGCGGTTTTCGAACATGAAACCACGTTCCTGCTGGCGTGCCTTATCACTCCAGTCGATGTCCATCTTATTATAATTAGGTGAGAACAGACCTTCCATACCCTGAGCAGAGAAGCTCATGTGGAGCATGTAGTCCTTACCTAATGTATAAGTCATGGAGAGTGTCTTTCCTTCTCCAGCCACAGCTGTCATGGTAACAGTAGAATCTGTTACGTTTGATGGAGTGAAGTAGAGGTCGCTGGTGATGATGTTAGCTTCCTTTGCCTCAAGCATAAACTTAAGACTCTGGTCTTTGCCATCGAAGAGCGTAACATCCTTTTGGTCGGCAGAACCGTCTTTTACCTGGATGTTGTGACCTACATAACCCTTGATTACTGCCTTCTCGACAGTACCACCCTTGGTGTTGAGGGTTAATTCAACTTTCTCATTTTTCAAAACGATCTTCTTCGCCTGACCCTTCAAAGCAGAATAGAAGAGGGCTGTAGAGTCTGCCTCAATCTTAGCCTTGGCATTTGCCTGGCGCTTGGCTGCGGCAGCCTTGCTGGCCTTTTCTATCTCAGCATGCTTAGCCTTGGCAATGGAATCCTGTACGAAAGCCGCTCTCTGCTCTTCTGCAGAAGGCTGGGTGTACCAGCTGAATCCGATGAGTACTAAGGCAATGAGAAGAAAGCCAATAATGTTGTTCTTGTTCATTGTTATTTTAGAAATTTATATTATTTCTTGTTTGAGATAGCCGTCTTGACGAAATCCATGAACAGAGGATGAGGTTTTAATACGGTACTTTGGTATTCTGGATGATACTGTGTACCGATATACCATTTCAATCCTGGTATTTCAACGATTTCTACCAAGTCGCTCTCTGGGTTGCGTCCCACGCACATCATGCCGTTCTTCTCGTATTCCTTCTGGAACTCATTGTTGAATTCATAGCGATGGCGGTGACGCTCCTGAATGTGCTCCTTCTTATATATAGAGAAGACGCGAGAACCTTGTTTCAGTACACATTCGTATGCACCGAGGCGCATGGTTCCACCCATGTTGGAGATGTTTTTCTGTTCCTCCATGATGTCGATGACATTGTGTGGAGTCTTTTCATCCATCTCTCTTGAATTGGCATCTTTGTAGCCCAACACGTTACGGGCAAACTCGATGACCATCATCTGCATACCCAGGCAGATACCGAAGGTAGGAATGTCGTGGGTGCGGGTATAGTGGGCTGCTATGATCTTGCCCTCAATGCCGCGCTGGCCGAATCCCGGACAGATGACGATGCCGTCCTGACCCTTCAACTGCTCTGCCACATTTTCTTCTGTGAGATATTCAGAATTGATGAATGTTATCTTCACCTTGTGGTCGTTGTAGGTGCCGGCATGTGAAAGACTTTCGCGGATACTCTTGTAGGCATCCTGCAGATCGTACTTGCCTACCAGTCCGATGTTTACCACCTCTGTAGCCTTGCTTCTGCGGTCGAGGAATGCTTTCCAAGGACCCAGTGCAGGCTTTTCGCCGATAGGCTCGCCCATTTTGCGGAGAATGGCGGTGTCGAGACCCTGGTTCTGCATGTTTACAGGCACTTCGTAGATACTGGCGAGGTCTTCGCTTTGTATCACGCAGTCCAGATCCACATTACAGAAGCTGGCTACCTTTTTCAAGATTCCCTCTTCGAGATGTTTCTCTGTGCGGAGGATCAGAATATCTGGCTGAATACCTACACTTTGCAATTCCTTCACGGAGTGCTGGGTCGGTTTGGTTTTCAACTCCCCTGCAGCCTTCAGATAAGGCACGTAGGTGAGGTGCACATTGACGGCGTTCTTGCCCAATTCCCATTTCAGCTGTCTGATAGCTTCCATGTAAGGAGCACTTTCGATGTCGCCGATGGTTCCGCCTATCTCGGTGATCACGAAGTCATAGTGATACTTCTTGCCGAGCAGCTTTACATTGCGCTTGATCTCGTCGGTGATGTGAGGCTGTCTCTTATACACATCTCCGAGCCCACGAGACTAAGGCGAATCT
>CAMBBY010000277.1 GCA_945863825.1 uncultured Prevotella sp.
ACAAGGAGTATCGTCGGCAGCGTCAGATGTGTATAAGAGACAGTATCAAGACCAAGTTGGGTAACTTTGAGAGCAAAGTAAAAGGAGAACTTGAAAGTATAATAAAACAAGTGAAGGAGGGTAAGTAATGAAGGTAACAAGAGAACAGATTTTGGCTATCATGCCGAATGCAAAGGACAGGGTGGATGCTTTTCTTCCATATATCAATGGTTATGCAGAGGTTTTTCATATTGATACTGACCAGCGAATGGCACACTTCTTAGCTCAGATAGCACATGAGAGTGGCGAACTGAGATACACCAAGGAACTCGGCAACAAGAACTACTTTCATAAGTATGATGTCGGGAAGTTGAAGAATATGCTTGGCAACCTTAAAGAAGGAGACGGTTACAAGTATCGTGGTAGAGGATTGATTCATATAACAGGCAGAGCCAACTATCAGGCTTTTCAGAACAGCAAATATTGCTCTGACGATATTATGGAAAACCCTAAGCTGTTAGAGCTTCCCCTATTGGCAACCAAGAGTGCGATGTGGTGGTGGTGGAAACACGGCCTGAACAAACTGGCTGACAGCGATTGTATTGTGGCTATCACAAAGACTATCAATGGAGGGACAAACGGACTGGAATCAAGAAGAAAGTTCCTTGCAAGAGCAAAGAGGGTTTTTAAAGTTTAGCCTATGAAGACAAAGTTGTATGATTGGCAAGTAACACCCTACGTGATAAGCCTATTGTTAGTGGTGTTTTTTCTGTCGGGATGCAGAACGAAGTATATTCCGATAGAAAAAGTTGTATATCAGAATGCGATAAAGCACGACACGTTGCATACTTCTGACAGTGTTTTCGTGCGTGATTATATATATCTCAGGCAAAATGGAGATACGTGTTATCTTGACCGATGGCATGAGAAAACCGTCTTTAAGAATGTGTATATGGTTAAGGTAGATTCCTTCCTGAAAAGAGATTCTATCCCAGTGCCCTATCCTGTAGAGAAGGAGTTATCCAAGTGGGAGCAGTTTCAGCTGAAGTATGCAGTGTGGTCGTTTGGCGCACTCTGTATGCTGATCATCATATTAGGTTATAAACTCTATAAAAAGATAAAGAATGGCAGATTTTACATTGACAATAAATAGAAATGACATCTATGAAGAGGTGGCGAAGACCACTGCCTACATAGGTAAGAAGGCAACCGTAGATGATGGTAAATCGGCTTTTGACCAGATATTCGTGACAGAAGCAGACTTGTCAATGATAGAGCGGTTCTTCAACGAGTCGTTGGATGCGCTAAGAAACTTTCTGAAACGATTTATCTCAGGAGGCTCAGGAGTGGACGGGACCATCAACTGGGAACTTGAGATGCCCAGCAGGTTCGATGGCAACCTACTCAGTTCCATCAACTCGTCATCCAACTCGTTCTTAGTAAACAGTATTATCGGTAAATGGTGCGAGATAGCCGCAAACGACAAAGCAAAGGAGTATGCGGATAATGCTGCTGCATTATTGCTTGACATTAAGGACAAAGCGTTCTACAAAAAGAAACCGACACGAACAAAAATATCATAAGTATGGCAAGAAAGAGTTTAACGATTACGTTGTATATGAGCGAACTCATTTACGACTTTCAGAATAAGGCGTTCCTTACAGGACGCAGTAGAAGAGCTGCCGGTATGGATGCAGAGGTGGCAAGTAATATCCAGGCGAGCGATGATGACGAAGACAAGAACCAGGCATTGCGTAGCATTCAGAATGCGTACAGCCAACTGCTTGTTGAGTTGAGTGAGTCAGTTCAAACAGGCACAGGTACCACTGCGTCTAACGAGTTGATAAGTGGCGATACCAATATCACCATCAACCTCTCCCTTCCGTCAAACTATCCACTCGCATTGAAGGATGCGCTTACCAGTTCCATCCATGACTACATTATCAACAAAGCCTTGATGGACTGGTTTATCATTACCAACCCAAACGAGTCGAAGGCTTATTCAGAACTGTCGATAGCAGCTATCAAGAACCTGCATGAGACCTTTAACAGACGTGAGAGACCAAGCAGGACAGCTCCCAACGAATAAGGAAGGAGGTAGTCATGAAAGAATGCAGAGTATGCAACCTTGGGTACAAGGTGATGATAGAGCTTCAGAAGAAGGAGTTGGTTTTTGACATCAAGAATACGGCTGCCGTTTACGCAGACTCCATCTCCAGTTCTGTAGAGGATTCCCATTCTATCCACAACATCTACGATGTGGGAGAGGATGGAAACAGAGATAAGTTGGCAAGGATTCTTGATTCGGCAGTAGAAGACTGCAACGAAATGCTTTTCAGATATACCAAGATGGAAATGCTTGGTGGCGGCTTCGATTCCAATGAGTGGGAAGAATGTATAGGTTCGCCTACAAACGAGGAAGAAGCCTACTATTTGGCGATGAGAATACCGCAGGGTTTCTCTAAGACGAGCGTACATACCATGACGGTATATATCCATGACTACATAGTCAACCAATGCCTATACGAATGGTTGACGATTGTTTATCCTGACGGTGCTGACAGATTCCTGGCACTTGCCGAGGAGAAGAAACAGAAGATCAAGAGTGCAAGCAACAGGTCTGCTGGAAGGGCAAGAATTGCTTTGCATCCATTTTAAGATTTTTGATTAAGATAAAGCAAGGGTAGCTATCCATCACGGACTGCTACCCTTTATCTATAAACATGATGAAAAAAGAAAATTACTTATCTAAGTTTATTCTGCAATCTCTCCTGAAACGCAGTTGACAAACCGCTTATAGATTCGTTGGGGGCAAGTTTGCCAATGAGCGCAATCCTGAAATATTTGTATGGAGAACCTACAAGGTTTCTGAGAAATATATCAACAGAAGAGCTAATGTAATACCAATTAACAAGGTTGTTACTCCCGAACAGAACCATTCCGCATTTCCCTGTATTAATGCTGCTGAAATATCCCCTTGCGATGCAATCGAACATAGTCTTATATACATCTTGTCCAAGTGTTAAAGGACGGCTGCAAAGAAAGAACGGAACACTTTCCGTTGGTTCTTTGACGTACACATCAAGTATTTTTCCAGCCTTGTCTGTAGCATATGACTCAGGATATATATTCACTCGCTTGTTGAAGACATTGTGCATGGTACCCCACATCTTGCTCTTCAAAGAGTAGACGTAAGCATAAGTGTAGTACGGATTGAAGACGATGATGCGGCTATCGTAATAGTCGTAAATCATATCTGCCTTTTCGAGATACTTACGGAAACGGACATACTTCACATCTGACTCAGGAATACTGCCTGTCGCAAGGAGTTTATTCGGATAGGTCTTATCCTTTGTTGAATGTGAGTAAATGGATAGAAAATCGAAAGGATAATCATCCAGTGCGTCTGTTATACATACAGACTCTCTTCCCTGCTGCATCATGATTCCTCTTTCGGTAGGATAGAGTACTGCATCATCTATCTGTAAAATGCCTTTAGGGTTGGAGCAAATATCTCTATTGGCTGGCTGACGAGCCACATAGGTTCCTTCTTCGGCCAGCATCAACACCCATACTCCTTCATCTGTAAAAGCGTAGAGTGGAGCTTCACCGAATTGCCCTTCGCTGATTGGTCGGGTGTTGGCGGAAAGTGCAAAGATAGCAGAAGAACCTACCTGAACACTATTCTTGGCAGGGAAAATTAGAGGGTTCTCAGCTTCGCTGACCTTGATTAGAG
>CAMBBY010000278.1 GCA_945863825.1 uncultured Prevotella sp.
ACAATCCGGTAAAGGGTGAACCTTTTGAGTGTGGTATTCCGACACGTGGCAGCTCCTGGTTGCCATCACATATCGGCTACTATCTCTTCGCCGTCCTTTTCCTGATGTTTGATATTGAGACTGTAATGCTTTACCCATGGGCAGTCGTAGTTAAGCAGTTTGGATCTATGGCTCTCGTGAGCATCGGGTTCTTCCTGTTGGTATTAGTATTAGGCCTGGCTTATGCTTGGCGGAAAGGAGCATTGGAATGGAAGTAAACAAAAGAGCCTCTATCAAGAGTATTCCTTACGACGAGTTTAAGGACAATGACACCCTCGAGAAAATCGCACAAGAGCTGAATGAGGGTGGTGCTAATGTGGTAGTTGGTTCTCTCGATGCCGCCATCAACTGGGGACGCAGTAACTCACTCTGGTCATTGACATTCGGTACCTCTTGCTGTGGTATCGAGTTTATGGCTGTAGGTTGTGCTCGTTATGACTTCTCCCGTTTCGGTTTCGAGGTTACACGTAACTCTCCACGTCAAGCCGACTTGATTATGTGTGCCGGTACTATTACCAATAAAATGGCACCTGTTTTTAAACGTTTGTATGATGAAATGGCTGAGCCAAAGTATGTGGTAGCTGTAGGTGGATGCACCATCTCTGGTGGACCATTCAAGAAGAGCTACAATGTAGTTCGTGGTATCAGCGAGTTAGTTCCTGTGGATGTCTATATCCCTGGTTGTCCTCCACGCCCAGAGGCAATCCTTTATGGTATGATGCAATTGCAGCGTAAGGTAAAGGTTGAGAAATTCTTCGGTGGTGCTAACCACAAGATGAACAGCGAGGAGAAGGAACTGTCTATGAGCAAGGGCGGTCTTCGTGGCTTGAGCAACGAAAACCTTTCTGATGTTAATCTGCTCGGACATAAGGAACCAATCATCGTAACAGAAGTACCTGAGGATTTCGACCCTCAGAAAGGTCTAACTGATTAATATAATAAGGTATAAGAATATGAAACTGAATAATATTGAATTGAGTTTTGATAATTTCGCTTCTGAAATGGCGAAGTTGAAGAACGAGAAGCATTTCGACTACCTTGTTACCATCATCGGTGAAGACTTCGGTGAGGAAGGTCTCGGATGTATCTATATTCTTGAAAATACTCAGACTAACGAACGTTGCTCTGTCAAGACTATCGCCAAGAAGGTGGATGGTTCTGATGTGATTCCTACAGTCATCAATCTCTGGAAGGTTGCTGATCTGCTGGAGCGTGAGGTGTTTGATTTCGTCGGCATCAAGTTCTTGGGTCACCCTGATATGCGTCGTCTTTTCCTCCGTACTGATTTTCAGGGCTATCCTTTGCGCAAGGATTTCGATATGAGTCCAGAGGCCAATAAGTTCCCTTGTACTGATGAGCCAGAGGATGATTTCACAGTAGAATACAGTCTTAGTGCTGATGGTCATCTGGTAGCTACAGAAAAGCGTCGCTTCGATGATGATGAGTATGTTGTCAACATCGGTCCTAACCACCCATCTACCCATGGTGTGCTCCGTCTTCAGACCGTTATCGACGGTGAGACCGTGAAGCGCATTTATCCTCACCTCGGATATATCCACCGTGGTATTGAGAAGATGTGGGAGAATATGACTTATCCTCAGACTTTGGCTTTGACCGACCGTCTGAACTACCTCTCTGCCATGATGCACCGCCACGCTTTGGTAGGCGTTATCGAGGAGGCTATGGGTATCGAACTTTCTGATCGTATCCACTACATCCGTACTATCATGGATGAGTTGCAGCGTATCGACTCTCACTTGTTGTACCTCGGTTGTACCGCACAGGACTTGGGTGCTTTGACTGCATTCCTCTACTGTATGCGTGACCGTGAGCACGTGTTGAACGTGATGGAGGAGACAACTGGTGGTCGCTTGATCCAGAATTATTACCGTATCGGTGGTCTTCAGGCTGATATCGATCCTAACTTCGTTCAGAACGTGAAGACTCTCTGCAAGTATCTCCGTCCGATGATTCAGGAGTATCTCGACGTATTCGGTGACAACGTGATTACTCACAACCGTCTCGAAGGCGTAGGTCCTATGAATTATGAGGATTGTATCAACTATGCTGTTACAGGTCCTGCAGGTCGTGCATCTGGTTGGAAGAACGATACTCGTAAGCGTCATCCATACGATATGTACGACAAGGTAGAGTGGAAGGAAATCACTCTGACCGGTTGCGATTCTATGGATCGTTACTACGTTCACATCCAGGAGTTGTATCAGAGTTTGGATATCATCGAGCAGTTGATCGACAACATTCCAGAGGGTGAGTACTACATCAAGCAGAAGCCAATCATCAAGGTTCCAGAGGGACAGTGGTATTTCTCAGTAGAGGGTGCCAGCGGTGAGTTTGGTGTATATCTCGACTCAAAGGGTGACAAGAGTCCATACCGTATGAAGATGCGCCCAATGGGCTTGTCTTTGACAGGTGCGCTCGATCCAATGCTTCGTGGACAGAAAATCGCTGACTTGATTACAACAGGTGCAGCAATCGACTTCGTAATCCCTGATATTGATAGATAATTATGTTTGATTTTAGTATAGTAACAACATTCATCGACAATCTGCTTCGCCAGACTTTGGGTTTGGGCGACTTCCTGTCGATTCTGATAGAGTGCGTGCTCGTGGGTATCTGCATTTTGACAGCATACGCGCTGATAGCTATCGTACTTATCTTTATGGAGCGTAAGGTGTGTGCCTACTTCCAGTGCCGTCTTGGCCCTATGCGTGTAGGTCCTTGGGGTATCTTCCAGGTATTCGCCGATGTGCTCAAGATGTTGATCAAGGAGATTTTTGCTGTTGATAGAGCCGACAAGCTGCTCTACTACATGGCACCATTCCTCGTGATCATAGCCTCTGTGGGTACTTTCTCATTCCTTCCATGGAACAAGGGAGCTCATATTCTTGACTTCAACGTAGGTGTATTCCTCATCACTGCCGTAAGTTCTATCGGCGTTTTGGGTGTGTTCCTCGCTGGTTGGGCATCTAACAATAAGTACTCTGTGGTATCTGCCATGCGTGGTGCCGTACAGATGATTTCTTATGAGATGTCTCTCGGTCTCTGCCTGATTTCTGCAGTAGTTCTTACTGGTACTATGCAGGTGAGCGGTATCGTTGAGGCTCAGACTGGTGCTTGGAACTGGTTGATTATCAAGGGTCATGTTCCAGCTATCCTTGCTTTCCTGGTATTCCTTGTAGCAGGTAATGCTGAGGCTAACCGTGGTCCTTTCGACTTGGCTGAGGCTGAGAGTGAGTTGACCGCAGGTTACCACACAGAGTATTCAGGTATGGGCTTCGGTTTCTACTACCTGGCAGAGTACCTCAACCTCTTCGTGATTTCTGGTATCGCTTCTACCGTATTCCTCGGTGGTTGGGCGCCATTGAACATCGGTATCGAGGGCTTCGACAATCTGATGAACCTTATTCCAGGTTTCATCTGGTTCTTCGGTAAGACCTTCGCCGTTGTATGGCTCCTGATGTGGGTACGTTGGACATTCCCACGTCTGCGTATCGACCAGATTCTGAAGTTGGAGTGGAAGTATCTGATGCCATTGTCACTGGTCATCCTGATCTTGATGACAGTATGCGTAGCATTCGGATTCCACGGATAATATTATTAAGGAGTTAAAGGAGTTAAAGAAGTTAAGGAGTTAAGACAATAGTTCTAAA
>CAMBBY010000279.1 GCA_945863825.1 uncultured Prevotella sp.
GCGTAGTAGTAGGTTCTTTCTCTTTGAAGGCTAACGCTGAGGGTCTCTACAACACATTGAAGAGTTCTGGCTATGACGCACAAATCGTATTCAACAATGAGCGCAACATGTATCGTGTGGTTGCTTCCACATTCGTAGATAAGGCTGGTGCTGTAAAGAGCCGTAACGAACTCCGTGCCAGCAAGTACCCAGACGCTTGGTTGCTCTTTAAGAAATAATGCGCATCTTATCCATAGATTACGGTAAGAAACGTACCGGACTGGCAGTGACCGACCCATTGCAGATTATTGCAGGTGGGTTGGCCACTGTTGCTACATCAGAACTATTTGCCTTCATCGAAGGCTATATACAAAAGGAACAGGTGGAGCGCATTGTCATCGGCAAACCGATGCAGCCCAACGGGCAACCCAGCGAAAACCTGGCGCGTGTAGAGAACTTCTTCAACAGATGGCGCAAGGCACACCCGGAGATTCCCATTGAGTACTATGATGAAAGATTCACTTCTGTACTCGCCCATCGAGCAATGATAGACGGCGGAGTAAAGAAGAAAGTGAGAAAAGAAAACAAAGGACTGGTGGACGAGATTAGCGCCACCATTATTTTACAAGATTTTTTGCAATCCAGAAAATGATTTTACCTATTTATATATATGGTCAGCCCGTATTGAGAAAAGTGGCTGAAGATATTACTCCGGATTATCCGGAACTGAAACAGCTGATTTCCAACATGTATGAAACTCTTGACGCAAGTAATGGAGTGGGTCTTGCAGCTCCCCAAATTGGTCTCGACATCCGTGTTGTTGTTATCGATTTAGATGTACTTAGCGAGGATTTTCCTGAGTACAAAGGTTTCAGAAAAGCATTTATCAATGCTCACATCATCGAGCGCGACGAGGAAAGCAAGACAGAGTCTTTGGAAGAAGGCTGCCTGTCTATCCCAGGCATCTCAGAAAAAGTTACCCGCCCTACCCGTATCCATGTGAAATATCTTGATGAAGAGTATCAGGAGCACGACGAATGGGTGGAAGGTTATCTGGCAAGAGTTATGCAGCATGAATTTGACCACCTGGAGGGCACCATGTTTGTAGATCGCATTTCACCTCTACGCAAAAACATGATTGCCGGTAAACTTAAAAACATCATCAAGGGCAAATTCCGCTGTGCTTATCGCACTAAAATTCGTCGCTAATCAGCGAAAAAGCATTTTCAATAGGTTTTAGTTCTATTTATACATTCAGTATGAACAAAAAGAGATTCTTGGCTATAGCTTTCCTTGCATTGTCTATAGCACCGGTTGCTGCGCAATATCGAGTAGATCGCCTCATTACTGCAGGCAGAAGTGCTCTGTATTACGAAGACTATGTTTTGTCTATCAAATACTTTAATTTGGCAATCGGTGCCAAGCCATATCTCTATGAACCATGGTATTATCGCAGCGTGGCTAAATTCAGCCTCGATGACTATACGGGTGCAGAGAGCGATGCTACAGAAGCATTGCATCTCAACCCTTATATCAATGATATCTATGACCTACGTGCTATTTGCCGTATCAGACAGAGCAAATATGATGAGGCTATCCAGGATTACAATTCTGCCATCAAGATTGAACCGAGAAATCGCAACTATTGGTTCAACCGTGCGCTCTGTCTGATGCAGGACAAGAAATACGATCCTGCTCTGGCACAACTTGATTCTATCATCAAGCAGTGGCATGACTTTTCCAATGCATATTCCCTCAAGGCAGAAGTGTATCTCCAGAAAAAAGATACCATAAGTGCCGAAAAATGGCTGGATAAAAGTCTGGAACTCAATCCATACGATGGAGATACATGGACCACACGTGCCTACATGGCTCTCGCAAGAAAAGAATGGAACATTGCCGATGAGGCTCTCACCAAGTCTTTGCATTTCAAGCCAAACAATGTAAGCAACTATATCAATAGAGCCTTGGCTCGTATCAACCTCAACAATCTGAGGGGAGCTATGAGCGATTACGACAATGCACTGGATTTGGATCCAAATAATTTTCTCGCACACTACAACCGTGGTCTGATGCGTGTACAACTAGGAGACGATAACAGAGCTATCTCCGACTTTGACTTCGTCATCAAGATGGAGCCACAAAATTTCATGGCGATTTTCAACCCTGCGCTCCTGCATGAGAAAACAGGAAATCTCCGTGCAGCCATCCGTGACTTTACAACGGTAATCAATCAATTTCCTAATTTCTGGACAGGGCTCTCCTATCGTGCCAACTGTTACAGACGACTTGGCATGACAAACAAGGCGGAGCTTGACGAATTCCGCATACTTAAAGCACAAATGAACAAACATCTGGGAATACAACCGAGATGGAGCTCCAAGACCAAGAAAGAAATACGTAAACGCTCAGAAATTGATCCGAATAAGTTTGCAAGCCTTGTAGTAGAAGACGAACCAAAATACGAGCACGAATACAAGAGTGAGTATCGCGGACGCATTCAAAACAGATTGGTGGAGACTGCTTATCTCCCTATGTACAGAATCAGTTATTTCCCAAGTACACAAAATATTACGGGTGTACAGGCATTCGACAGGGACGTAGAGCAACTCAATATCCAGAACAAACAAAATAAGGACACAAAGCTCTACATCGTATGCAACAAGGAACAGCTGGACGAGAACGGCTCTATGAAAATATTCTCGCTAATTGATAAGCTATCGGCAGAATTAAGCGTAGCAAAAGATGACGAAAGAAAGAAGGAACTTCTGATACACAGGGCTGTTGCCAATGCAGTATTGCGTGATTTCGAGGCAGCCATCAGTGATTTCACAGAATACATCAAGTTGGACGACACCAACGCATTAGCATATTGGCAAAGAGCCGTTTGTCAGACAGAAATGGACGAATTCAACGTTTCTGAGGGACAGCCTATTATCAACATCCATTCTGCAGAAGCAGATTTCAGTGATGCTATCCGTCTGAGCAAGAACAATAATGCATACATTTATTATAATAGAGGTAATCTGCACGCTAACCGCAAGGAATTATCCAAGGCCATTGACGACTATACCATGGCCATCAAGATAGACAACAAACTGGCAGAAGCATATTATAATAGAGGTATAGCACGTTCAAAAACTGGCAATAAGGCTACTGCCATCCAAGATTTGTCTAAAGCAGGAGAATTAGGTCTTTATGATGCTTATTCTGTCATCAAAAGGCTAAACAAACAGAAAGAAGAAAAGAAATAGATTTTGTTTGCAGATAATGCAACAACAGATAATTCTATAACAAAGGGGTGTATCAAGCAAAATTATCAGCTTAATACACCCCCTTCTGTATACAAATTATAATAACTTATAGATTTCACTCGGAGTTTTACGTTTCAGCACTTCCAAACCAAAATCCTTTCCTGCCACAATGCCATAGCTTCTCAAAACATGTTCAACAGTCTTCCGTGCCAATTCCGGATGATTATTTTCTTCACTAAGATGACAGAGCCAAACATGTCGGAGATTAGAAGTTGCATATTCGGCAAGCGCCTTTCCACAAGCATCATTACTCAGATGTCCGTTAGAACCCAGAATACGATCTTTCAGATATTGAGGATAATTACCCTGCAACAACATTTCAACACTATGGTTTGCTTCTATTACCAGATAATTAGCACGACCTATGAACTGTCTCTTATACACATCTCCGAGCCCACGAGACTAAGGCGAATCTC
>CAMBBY010000280.1 GCA_945863825.1 uncultured Prevotella sp.
TATCCATATTGCAAAGCCAACTGCACCTCTTCGATAGAGAAATCCCCTTCCGGTCCCACCAGAATCGTGACATTTCCCTCATCATCCAAAGGCTTCTGGAGTTCAGCAAACAAGTCCACCTTGTCTATCTCCTCATAGCAATGGCAGATATATTTTTTCCCCGTGCGAGGCTGGGCAACAAACTCCTTAAAGGGAGTCATCTCATTCACCACAGGTTTCCAAGCCTTATGACTCTGCTTGACGGCAGAAACCACAATCTTATCCACACGGTCCACACGAATAGTCTTGCGCTCAGAAAATTTGGCAGAGAGAAAAGAGAGTTCATCAAAGCCGATTTCCGTAGCCTTTTCAGCCATCCATTCGATACGATCCATCATCTTCGTAGGCGCAATAGCTAAATGCACCTTTCCCTTCCAGGCAGGCTGTTGAGGGAAAGTTTCCAAAATCTGATAGAGACAGTGCTTGCTGGAGGCGAGACTAACTTCCGCACGATAGAAGTTACCCTCACCGTCCATCAGATTTATCTCATCACCCGAGGAGAGGCGCAGCACTTTGAGCGCATGCTTAGCCTCCTCCTGAGGCAATTCCGTCACATTGCCAGCATCAGGCACAAAAAAATATCTTACTTCTTTCATTCGTGCTTACCTTTATGTCTTTTATTGAGTTCATCCCGCAAATTGGAAGCCATCTCGTAGTTTTCTGTCTCAATCGCCTTTTGGAGAGAATCCTTGAGCAGCTTATCAGAGAGTACGGTTAAAGGAAGCCCTACCTTCGTAGCAAACGTCTCGTAAGGAATAGAATGACAGCGCATCACCTCTGCCGAAGCATAAATATGGAGCTTGCAGACAATAGCAAAGAAGATTCCGTCACTACATCTGATAGGGAAAGACCTCTGTGTCAACTGATCATAAATTTCAGTCTGATAAACACCATCTTTCAAGCCAAAGATTCTGACCTCCAGCGAACTCTTATCCCGCGTACCTAAGATATCACTCACCACACTTGGGAAAAGCATCTGGGTCTCAGGCTTATCCGCCATATACTTCATGATCAAGTCACGCATCTCCAGATCACACGCAACGACAAGCTGTCTGGTCTCTGCAGAATTAACCAAAGACACCAGAGCCACATCATCTATTCCTAAAATCTCGGAAACACTTTTAACATCTAATAAACATGAGTCCATAAATAAATATCTCCTATTTTTCTTAATCACACATTAGTTTTGCTTCTTAGGTTTAAACAAGAAAGCAAAAAGCACAGCTACAACAAGCGCATAACCGGCAAAAATCAACCAGCAACTTCTCCAGTCGCCCATCAAATATCCCTGTTCATTGAACTGGCAATAATGATTGATCACCTGTCCAGCCAACAGCGTACCGATTGTAGCTCCCAGACCATTCGTCATCAGCATAAACAGTCCCTGGGCAGAAGCCCTAATCTTCGGGTCGCATTTCTGGTCAACAAACAATCCACCAGAAACATTGAAGAAGTCGAAAGCCACACCATAAACGATGCAGGAAGCCACAAAGAGGATGACACCCGGAAAGGCAGGATTACCCAATCCGAAGAAGCCAAATCGGAGCACCCAGGCAAACATGGCAATCAACATCACCACCTTGATACCAAAACGCTTCAGGAAGAACGGAATCAGCAGGATACACAGCGCCTCAGCCACCTGAGATATAGAAACCAACAAAGTTGCATTATTGGCAGCGAAAGTATCTATCATGGCAGGATCTC
Organism: uncultured Prevotella sp.; assembly: GCA_945863825.1. Taxonomy (GTDB): domain Bacteria; phylum Bacteroidota; class Bacteroidia; order Bacteroidales; family Bacteroidaceae; genus Prevotella. Next base: position 1,744 of record CAMBBY010000280.1, read on the forward strand.
CCTTGAAACTGGTAATAAAAGGAGTAGCATAACCATTGGTTACCTGCAGAGACATACCTAAGAGACAGGAGAAAATAAAGAACAGCGCCATCTGCTTAGACTTAAACAGTTTGAAGGCATCCAGTCCCCACATCTCCGCAATACTCTGGTCTTCCTTCCTTACTATCTTACACTGAGGCAGGGAATAGCAATAAAGGAAAAGCACAAAGCTCATCAATCCCGACATGAGGAACTGCAGATGCGTATATTGGAACTTATTTGCATTTTCAGTAAGGAGGAAAGAGAAAGAACCGTCTTCCCAAGTTGCGCAATTCACCACCCACATCATGAGGATGAAGCCCACAGTACCGAACACACGGATAGGCGGAAAATCTTTCACGGTATCCAGTCCATGATCCTTGAGAATGGTGAAAGCAGCCGTGTTTGACAGAGCGAGCGTAGGCATATAGAAAGCCACACTGAAGGTATAGACAGCCATAAAGAGCACCTCGTGCGGTTGAGCAGCAGCCTGTCCCATGGCAAAGAGTGCACACATCCCCACGCCAGCCAGGAGATGGCAATACCCGAGGAGGCGTTGAGGCTGAATCCATTTATCAGCAACAATACCCATCAAGGTAGGCATAAAGATAGACACTATTCCCTGAATAGCGTAAAACCAGGCAATTTCTGCGCCCATGCCAGCTTTGCCAAGATAATTGCCCATAGAAGTAAGATAAGCTCCCCAGACTGCAAACTCCAGGAAGTTCATCACTGCCAAACGTACTTTTAAATTCATGCTATTATATTTTTTAAGTTTAATTCAAAATGCGTTTTATAAAATGCAAAGATAATGCAAATCGAATGCAGAATATCAAGCTTGCTTAAATATTATGCTGAGATGCAGCTTATCTTATGCAAAGATAATGAATATTCTTGAAATAAAACAAGAAAATAAAAAATCTCATGACGATATGGCCAATATTTAACAAATTATGTGTAAATTTGCGGCCAAATTAAAACAGAAATACAGATGTTATTGAATTTTTTCGCGACGTGCAACAAGATTGGGGCATTCACCTTGGGAGGAGGTTATGCCATGATCCCCATCATGGAGAGAGAGTTTGTGGATAAGAACAAGTGGATGGACAAACAGGAGTTTATGGACATCATGGTAGTAGCGCAGACCACTCCGGGAATCTTTGCCATCGATATGGCCAGCCATATCGGATATAAATTAAAAGGAGTATGGGGAGGCATCGTGGGTGCCATAGGCATCGCCTTGCCATCAATAATCGCCATCCTCATCATCGCTATGTTTTTCCAGCATTTCAAGGACAATTATTGGGTGGCTAAGTTTTTTGCAGGAGTAAGACCTGCCGTAGTAGCCCTGATAGCAGCACCTTGTTTCAAGATGGCAAAGACTGCCAACATCAACAAGTACAATTTTTGGATACCGATTGTATGCTGTGCACTCATCGCATTGCCGGTATTCGCCGTATCCCCTATTTATGTCATCATAGCAGCCGGTGTACTCGGTTGGCTATATGGCAGAATCATCAAAAAGGACAAGTAAAAAAGCAAGTATGATTTTTCTGGATCTATTTCTCACGTTCACAAAGATAGGAACATTCAATTTTGGCGGAGGCTATGCCATGCTTTCGCTCATCCACAATGAGACTGTAGTAAAAAATCACTGGCTCACGAATGCCGAGTTCACGGACATTGTAGCCATCAGCCAGTCCACGCCTGGACCGATAGGCATCAACTGTGCCACTTATGTAGGTTACACCTCCATACTTCATGCCGGCTATTCCCATTGGGTAGCCTGTATAGGTTCACTCATCGCCTCCCTTTCGATCATGTGGTTACCCTTCATTATCATGATATTAATCAGTAAGTATTTAATGAGCCACAAGGCTGTCTCTTATACACATCTGACGCTGCCGACGATACTCCTTGTGTAG
>CAMBBY010000281.1 GCA_945863825.1 uncultured Prevotella sp.
TCGCAATGCTGGTGCAAAGGTACAATTTTTCTGAGCAGAAAACAAGAATATGGAAAAAAAGTTAGAAAAAAAGTCTGTAAGTATCTGATTTATAGCGATATATATAAAATTGAATTTTGCATTTAATATCTTTGGGAAAACAAAGGTGTCATTAAGAGTGGGTGACCCACTCTTAATGACACCCTGTAGGAACCATCCTGCAAAATGACACAGCTTTAGAAAGAACTTTCTTCAACTCGTTATCTATTTGATTTTCAGATAGTTATCACTCTAAAATTATTCAAACAGACTCAATTATTTAATATTAAAATCGGAAAAGCTTGCATATTAGAAAAATAATGCTTATATTTGCAGAAAATTTCAGAAAAAGAGATATTGAGGAGTAAGAGGGGAGCTTATGGTACAAGAACGCAACAGAATACAATTGCCCCTGGAAGAAATCAAACTTGCCTTCGCTGCATCCTGCGTGGAGGGAACGGCGAGAAAGCTGGGAGTATCTTACATTGAAATATACGACAGAATGAAAAAAGTTGACCTCATCAACAAGTTCATTCTGCCTCACTATGATACGCTGCACACGGAAAGCAGAGAATATCTGATAGAAGATATCATAGAATGTCTAACTAATTGGGAGAAGAAATATCTGAAATACAATGGAACAGAAGAAATATAAACAAATCGATACCAAGACTCCTGAGATACAAGAAATGATTCTCAGCTATCAGATTGGCGGTGTGGCCTACGAGCTGGCGCAGCGCCTGAACCTCTCTCCCGCTCAGGCTCTCGACATGTTCTATCGCAGCAAGACCTGTGCCCAACTGCATGATAAGCGCACGGGCTTATACCTCATGAGCAATGGCTACATTGCCGACGACTTCATCATGGAAATGCAGAGGGGATAGTAATCATGAATTCTTCATGTTTGTCTTTACATGCTAAATAAAAACAAATTCATTCTGCCACTTCTTTCCAACCATCTATTGTCCCCTTCTCTGATGAAAAATTGACTCCTACCAAATGGATTTTGCGAGAATCTCCGGCATATTCCCTCGCATATCCCTTGTCTTCTATTTGCTTCAATGCTGCATCCACAGAACCATCCAATTTGAATTCAAAAATATACACGTCATTCGGAGTCTCATACACACAGTCTGCTCTGCCTTGACTCGTTTCCTTTTCACGATACACCAAGTAACAACTCAACATCCTCAACAAGAGGAAGAAAGTATAGCCGAAATAACGTTCGTACTCACGTTCGTCATTTCTGCGACGCACACTATATGGAATACCCGACAAGAAAGCTGTCATCCCCTCCATAAACTCCTGTAATTTGCCTTGAAGCAAAAGATGTACAGAATGAATGAGCCATGAGGCAGAATCTTCCTTTGTCTTGAGATAGTCGTTTGCCAAGATCGTAAGCAGCCCCTCACGCACTTCATTATTTGGAATGTCCAGGAGATAAGAATGCGTGAACTTGTCGTAATCCTTGATGGTAAGGTAACCACTCTGGTAAATCATCGGCAAAGGCATTTCCACATTAGCCTTATAATCATCAAACTGGCTGGCTGCATAATACTTTCCTATCATCTCATTCAGGTTCTGATTGAAATGAGAAAGCAAGCGCACCAGATAAGTAGGCGTGCCACTCTTAAACCAAAAACTCCCCATGTCCATCTGATTGAAAGCATTCAGGATGCTGAAAGGATTGAAAATATCAACAAGGCGCTTTCCGAAATGATAACCGTCATATTTCCGTTTGAGAATATCCAGCATTTCCTCGTAACTACAGTCTTCGTTCTCGGCAAACTCCTTGATTGGCTCAGAGAAATATTTCGTCAGTTCTTCTTTGGTAATACCACAGATGGTCTCATAATTACGATTTAAGCTGATGTCATCAGGCTGATTGAACCCGCTGAACATGCTAATCTGAGAGAATTTCGTTACACCCGTCAGGAAAACAAATCGAAGATCTGCGTCTGCTCCCTTGAAGGTCGTGTAGAAAGACTTCATGATGTTGCGATGCTTTTCCTCCAACGTTATCATTTTCCCCAAATGTTCCACCTGATAGTCCAGATCGAGAACATCCAAGATAGGCTTGTCGTATTCATCTATCAGTACAACGCATCCCAGCCCCGTCTTCTCATGGGCAGCACGAAGTATTCGCTGGAAACGCAAGCCGAGGTCTTTATTGACAGACTGGATTCCATATCGAGTTTCCCAATCCGAGAGGATAGCATTCAATGCCTCCTCTAACGCCCCATCATTAGCATAGTTTCCTACACTGAAATCTATATGAAACACTGGATATTGCTTCCATTCCGTCTCCAAGGATTCCATAGCCAAACCCTTGAAAAGTTCTTTCCTACCAAGGAAATAATTCTCCAACGTAGAGACAAGAAGGCTTTTTCCAAATCGTCTTGGACGACCCAGAAAACAGACGTGACCTTGTGCCAACTTATACACCAAGTCCGTTTTATCGACATAGACGAAACCACCATTGATGATTTGGTCGAAAGACTGCATTCCTATCGGATATTTCATTCTTGTTAAGCTTTTCCTTGTTATATGGGACAAAATTAAGCATTTTCCATGAAATCACCAAACTTTTGACCTATGTTTTTCTTCTTTAACGCCTTTATTTCACGCCTATTTCTTGCTTATATCAGAAAAAAGCAGTAACTTTGCACGACTTTTCTAAAGCAGCATCTTTGCTTTTTACAAACAATTAGGTTTAATTTTCTAACTATGGGTAATAATACTTCCATCACGGAACATAAAAGACATTACTATCGGGAACTCCTATGCATCGGGGTTCCGATCATCATCGGACAGTTGGGAACCATCATTCTGGGATTCGCCGACACGCTCATGATCGGACATCACAGCACGGAGGAACTGGCGGCAGCAGGTCTCGTCAACAATATCATCACCTTCATCCTCGTTTCCTACATGGGATTCTCCTATGGTCTCACCCCTATCATCGGAAAACTCTACGGCATGGAGAAAACGGACAAAATAGGACAAAAAGTGAAAAATTCCTTCTTCGCCAATATGGTGGTGGGCGTCATTTTCTCGCTCGCTCTGATAATCCTCTACTTCAACCTCCATCGCATCGGGCAGCCCGAGGAACTACTCGCGCTCATACGCCCCTACTTCATCGTCAACCTCATTTCGGTGCTCTTCGTGGGCGTTTTCAATACCCTGAAGCAGTTTCTCGACGGAATCGGAAATACCAAGGTGGCGATGTGGGTGATGATCATGGGAAACATCGTCAATATCTTCGGCAACTGGGTGCTCATCTATGGTGTGGGTCCTTGTCCGGAAATGGGATTATTAGGTGCCGGAATCTCTACCTTGGCAAGTCGTGTGCTCATGGCTGTGGCGATGGTGGGCATCATCGTCGGCACGAAGGAATACAGGGAATATCGCAACAATATCATAGCAAGCCGCATCAACGGGGCTGACTTCCGGGAGATGAACCGCCTGGGATGGCCTGTGGCGCTGCAACTGGCACTGGAATCGGGCGCCTTTACGCTGAGTTGCGTGATGGTGGGATGGCTCGGAACAATTCCATTAGCTGCCCATCAGGTGATGATTGCCATCTCCCAACTGTTCTACCTGTCTCTTATACACATCTCCGAGCCCACGAGACTAAGGCGAATCT
>CAMBBY010000282.1 GCA_945863825.1 uncultured Prevotella sp.
CGGTTTTCTTCGTCTTGGCGGCGGGTTTGGCCGCCGTCTTTTTCGTTGTTTTCGTTCATTATTATATCCGATTTTTATTGTTACTGCTGCAAAGGTAATACATTTTCGTAAAACCGCCAAGCTTTTGTCGAAAAAAGGTGCATCAGACACAATTGCCGATGCACCTTTTTGGTTATTATAAACGGTTGACTTGTGTCAACTATCAATCATGCTCAACCTCCACAACGTCCTCATCGGCAAAGTCGAGAACATTCTTCCGGTTTGCCTGCATACGCTCATATTCTTCCTTAGAGCCAACGATGATCTTATCCCACTGACGAAGACCAGTACCTGCAGGAATCAAGTGACCACAGATCACATTCTCCTTCATACCCTCGAGATAATCTACCTTACCACGGATAGCAGCCTCATTCAAAACCTTAGTAGTCTCCTGGAATGATGCAGCACTCATGAAGCTTTTAGTACCGAGAGCAGCACGGGTGATACCCTGAAGAATCTGAGTAGATGTAGCAGACACTGCATCACGCACCTGAACAAGTTTCTTATCACGGCGCTTCAATGCAGAGTTCTCATCACGCAACTTACGGGCTGTAATAATTTGACCTGGCTTGAGATTCTCGCTATCACCGGCATCGGTAACAACTTTCTTACCCCAGATACGATCATTCTCTTCAGCAAAGTCGAGTTTATCTACCAACTCCTGCTCAAGGAATGTAGTATCACCTGGATCGTCGATACGAACCTTACGCATCATCTGGCGCACAACAACCTCGAAGTGCTTATCGTTGATAGCAACACCCTGAAGACGATATACGTCCTGGATCTGGTTTACGATATACTCCTGAACGGCAGTAGGACCCATAATAGCAAGGATATCGCCTGGAGTTACACTACCATCAGACAATGGAGTACCTGCGCGTACGGCATCGTGCTCCTGTACCAGGATTTGCTTAGAAAGAGATACGAGATACTTCTTCTGGTCGCCAGTCTTGGAAGTTACGATAATCTCACGGTTACCACGTTTTACCTTACCCATAGTTACCTCACCATCGATTTCTGAAACGACAGCAGGGTTGGATGGATTACGTGCCTCAAGCAACTCGGTTACACGTGGAAGACCACCGGTAATATCACCGGCACCACCTACGGCACGTGGAATCTTAACCAAAACCTCACCTGTCTTGATAGTCTGACCATCCTCAACAGCCAAGTGACCACCTACAGGGAAGTTGTAAGTACCGAGAACCTCACCGTTAGCATCGATGACATCACAAGATGGAACCATTGCCTTATTCTTAGAGTCGGTGATAATCTTCTCTTCAAGACCAGTAGTTTCATCGACCTCAGCACGATAAGTAGCATCTTTCTGTACATCATTGAATTTCAATGTACCAGCATACTGGCTCACGATTACGGCGTTGAATGGATCCCACTTAGCAATGACAGTACCCTTTTCTACGATCTCACCTTCTTTATGATAGAGAGAAGAACCATAAGGTACATTCAATGTAGAAAGGATGATATTTGTATTAGGATCTACGAAACGGATTTCTGCAAGGTGGCTTACAACCTTCTCGCAATTAATATCGTTTCCTTCCTCATCTTCCTCTACGAATGGAACAGTGCTCAACTCGTCGAATTCGATACGTGCCTTGTTCTTTGCCTCAATCTTAGCATTAGCTGCAGCGTTGGAAGCAATACCACCGGCGTGGAATGTACGGAGAGTCAACTGAGTACCTGGCTCACCGATAGCCTGTGCAGCGATGACACCCACAGCCTCACCCAACTGTACCATACGGGCAGTAGCCAAGTTGCGGCCGTAGCACTTCATGCAGACACCCTTCTTGCTTTCGCAAGTGAGCACAGAGCGGATTTCTACACTCTCGATAGGAGAGTTCTCGATTGCCTTAGCCTTAGCTTCGGTAATCTGGTCACCAGCAGCAACGATCAATTCGCCAGTTGTAGGGTGAATTACATCATGTACAGATACACGACCCAAGATACGCTCATAGAGAGAAGAGATGACCTCATCGCCATTCTTCAAAGCTGTACAAACCAAACCGCGCAATGTACCACAATCCTCCTCAGTAATGATCACATCATGAGAAACGTCTACAAGACGACGGGTGAGGTAACCTGCATCGGCTGTCTTCATTGCGGTATCAGCAAGACCTTTACGGGCACCGTGAGAAGCGATAAAGTACTCCAACACAGACATACCCTCCTTAAAGTTGGAAAGGATAGGGTTTTCAATGATCTGCGCACCTTCAGCACCAGCCTTCTGAGGCTTAGCCATCAAACCACGCATACCAGACAACTGCTTAATCTGATCCTTAGAACCACGGGCTCCGGAATCAAGCATCATATACACAGCGTTGAATCCCTGGTCTGCCTCGGTCATTTCCTTCATCAGGATATTACCCAAGTCGGTGTTAACGTGAGTCCAAGTATCAATTACCTGGTTGTAACGCTCCTTGTTGGTAATGAAACCCATATTATAGTTGTTGGTGATTTCCTCAATCTCCTTCTGACCTCTTGATACGATTTCCTCCTTCTCTGGTGGGATAATGATATCACCAAGGTTAAATGAAAGACCTGCAACGTAAGCCATGCGGTAACCCAGGTTCTTGATGCCATCAAGGAATTCACAAGCCTGTGCCATACCCACACTCTTGATTACGTCAGAAATCAGACCACGCAATGTCTTCTTTGAGATAACATCATTGAAGAAACCTACTTCCTCTGGGATAATCTGGTTGACGATTACACGACCTACAGATGTTTCCACCATACGCTTCTGTGGTTTGCCATCTACAACATCGTTAACAATCACCTTAATCAGAGAGTGAAGATCACAACGGCCTTCATTGCGGGCAATCAGAGCCTCCTCCGGACCGTAGAATGTCAATCCTTCGCCCTTAGCACCTGGACGGATCTTAGTAATATAGTAAAGACCGAGCACCATATCCTGAGAAGGAACGGTGATAGGCGCACCATTGGCAGGGTTCAAGATGTTGTGGCTCTGGAGCATCAGGATCTGTGCCTCCAATACAGCCTCATTGCTCAATGGAAGGTGAACAGCCATCTGGTCACCATCGAAGTCGGCATTGAACGCAGTACAAGCCAATGGGTGCAACTGGATAGCTTTACCCTCAATCATCTTAGGCTGAAAAGCCTGGATACCAAGACGGTGAAGTGTAGGAGCACGGTTAAGCATAACTGGGTGACCCTTCATCACGTTCTCCAGGATATCCCAGATAACAGGTTCGCGACGGTCAACAATCTTCTTGGCACTCTTAACTGTCTTTACAATACCACGCTCTATCAACTTACGGATAATGAATGGTTTGTAAAGTTCAGCAGCCATCAACTTAGGAAGACCGCACTCACCCATCTTCAACTCAGGACCTACGACGATTACGGAACGTGCAGAGTAGTCAACACGCTTACCGAGGAGGTTTTGACGGAAACGACCCTGCTTACCCTTCAAAGAGTCAGAGAGTGATTTCAATGGACGATTACTCTCGCTCTTCACAGCAGAACTCTTGCGTGAGTTGTCAAACAAGCTGTCCACAGCCTCCTGCAGCATACGCTTCTCATTACGGAGAATAACCTCAGGAGCCTTGATTTCTACGAGTCGCTTCAAACGGTTGT
>CAMBBY010000283.1 GCA_945863825.1 uncultured Prevotella sp.
TAGGGCTTGTTAGGGACTTGCACCCATTAGAATAAGCTCATGCCGAGCATACTAACAAAAAAGAGGCGAACGAAATGCGCTCGCCTCTTTATACTTATATCTTTATTACTCTGCTTCTTTAGCCAATTCCTCCTCATGATCAGCAATCAACTTGCTCTGGATATCATTAGGAACAAGTTCGTAACTTGCAAACTTTGTAGTAAAGGAAGCTCGACCACCGGTCAAGGAACTGAGAGAAATCGAATAGTTGGAGAGTTCCTTCAAAGGAATCTTAGCACTCAACTTCTGATAACCAGCCTCACTGTCCATACCCATAATAAGAGCACGACGGCCTTGCAAGTCGCTCATCACATCACCCATGAAGTCTGCTGGCACATAAACTTCCAAGTCGTAGATTGGTTCCAGAATCTTAGGACCAGCCTGCTTGAATGCATCACTAAATGCACGTCGTGCTGCCAACATAAATGATAGCTCATTACTATCTACCGGGTGCATCTTACCATCGTAAACGACAACTCGTACATCACGCGCATAACTACCTGTCAACGGACCATGCTCCATACAATCCATGATACCCTTCAAGATGGCTGGCATGAAACGTGCATCAATAGCACCACCAACAACAGAGTTGAGGAAGACCAACTTTCCACCCCACTCCAAATCAACTTCCTCACGGCTCTTGATATTCATCTTGAACTCCTGACCATTGAAAGTGAATGAGGTAGGATCTGGCATACCTTCTGCATAAGGCTCCACGATAAGGTGAACCTCACCGAACTGACCGGCACCACCACTCTGCTTTTTATGACGATATTCTGCACGGGCTTTTTTGGTAATAGTCTCACGATATGGGATACGAGGTTCCTCAAAGACAACATTGAGTTTCTCATTATTTTCCAAACGCCACTTCAAAGTACGAAGATGGAATTCACCCTGTCCACGAACAATAACCTGACGCAATTCCTTGCTCTGCTCAACAATCCAAGTTGGATCCTCCTGACGCATCTTCAAAAGAGCAGCCATCAGTTTTTCTGTATCCTGAGCATTAACAGCCTTGATAGCACGGGAATATTTAGGATTAGGATATTTGATAAAGTCAAATCGCCATTCTGTATCCTTGCCATTCAGGGTATTACCGGTCTTCACATCCTTCAACTTCACCGTACAACCGATATCGCCGGCATTCAACTGCTCTACAGCAACACGATTTGCACCAGCACAGGCATAAATCTGTCCTATGCGTTCCTTGCTGCCGCGATCAGCATTTGTCAAGTCATCACCCGTCTTCACGCAACCACTCATTACCTTAAAGTAACTTACTTCACCGATATGAGGTTCCATGCCCGTCTTGAAGAAATAAATACTTTCAGGACCATTAGAGTCAGGAACAATCTCCTCACCGCGAGTGTTATGCAATTTAGGCATATCATCAACAAAAGGAACAACATTACCCAAGAATTCCATCAAGCGGTGAACGCCCATAGACTTACCTGCACAAACACAGAAAACAGGGAAGATGCTACGAGTAACCAAACCCTTGCGGATACCTTCACGCATCTCATCTTCAGTCAAGCTCTCGCTTTCAAAGAATTTCTCCATCAAGCCCTCGTCATTTTCTGCAGCAGCTTCAACTAAAGCTTTATGCAATTCCAAAGCCTTATCCATCTCCTCTTCAGGAATATCCTCAATAATAGGAGCACCACCCTCTGGCTTCCAAGAATATTTTTTCATCAGAAGTACGTCAATGAGAGCATTAAAGCCAGAACCTGTCTCAATAGGATATTGAATCTGAACACACTTTGGACCATAGATTTCCTTCATCGTAGCGATGACATTATCGAAATCACACTTATCAGAATCCAACTGATTGACCAGGAAGATAACAGGCTTACCCAACTTCTCTGTATAGCGGAAGTTGTTCTGAGTACCTACTTCAGGACCATACTGACCATTAATAAGGATAACAGCCTGATCGGTTACATTCATAGAAGTAATCGCACCGCCCACAAAGTCATCACTACCAGGACAATCAATGATATTAAGCTTCTTGTTGTTCCACTCAACATGAAAAACTGTAGGGAACACAGAATAGCCATATTCCAACTCAACTGGGAAGTAGTCGCTCACCGTATTCTTCGCTTCTACAGAGCCTCTACGCTTGATAACGCCTGCTTCAAACAACATACTCTCGGCAAGTGTAGTCTTGCCGCTACCCGCACTGCCCAGCAGCGCAATGTTTTTAATCTCATTAGTCTTATAAACTCTCATGACGCTTATAGATTTTAAGGGTTATACATAATTGTTAGTTAGGAGAGGACACCAAGGCATCTTCTCCTGAATTCGTTTTCTAAGTTACCACTTTTTTCTGACCCTTGCAAAATTTTCGACCTAAAAATGCTCTATTTTTAAAACATATTAGTAATTTTGCACCTTATTAAATACTCTTTTCGTGCTTACACCTTATTATATAAGGAAATACAGAATGCAAATAAGAGGCACCGCGTCTGAACATAAAGACGATGATATCATAAATTTAAAATATAAAAATCATGGCAGGAATTTACATACATATTCCTTTTTGCGAAAGTCGATGCATTTACTGCGACTTTTACAGTACTACATCTCTCAAATGGCAAGATGATTATGTAGATGCTCTATGCAAAGAGATGAAACTGCGGCCAGCAATCCAGGCATTGGGCGACAACTACCCTATTGAAACCATCTATCTGGGCGGTGGCACACCAAGTCAACTGTCTAACGAACATTTGCTAAGGATTTTCACGATGCTAAAAGAGACGTATGGAGATTTGTTTACCAAGAACATGGAAATCACCATGGAATGTAATCCAGATGATGTTACACCCGCCTATTGCAAGACTCTGGGGAAACTACCAGTCAACAGAGTCAGCATGGGAGCACAGACGTTCTCCGACCAAAGACTTCAATTTCTTCGTAGGCGTCACAATACTGCTGAAGTTAAAGAAGCTGTATCTCTTCTGAGAAATACAGGAATAGAAAACATCAGTATCGATCTCATGTTTGGTTTTCCAAAAGAGAACATAGAAGATTGGAAATATGATATTCAACAGGCTTTACAATTAGGTGTAGAACACATATCCGCCTACAGCCTCATGTATGAAGAAGGAACTCCATTATACAAAATGCTGGAACAAGGGAAGATAGAAGAAATTGATGAAGAATTAAGCAGAAACATGTACGACACCTTGGTTGACATGCTTACTCTTTCAGGATATGAGCATTACGAAATCAGTAATTTTGCAAAACCAGGCTACCGCTCACGACACAACAGCAGCTATTGGAACGAAACTCCATACATAGGACTGGGCGCAGCAGCACATTCCTATCGTAGAGCGCAGAATCAATCTGGAAACATGGAAGTAACCAGAAGCTGGAACATCAATAACATCCAACAATATATCAATAGCATCCATCAAGGAATCTTGCCTTCGGAAAAAGAAAGCCTTGATCTTGCCACACGTTATAATGATTTGATAACGACTGCCTTAAGAACAAGTGATGGCATTGATCTGGAAAAGACAGAAAAGGAATTTGGAAAATGCTATCTGGAGAAATTGCTCGACCTGTCTCTTATACACATCTCCGAGCCCACGAGACTAAGGCGAATCT
>CAMBBY010000284.1 GCA_945863825.1 uncultured Prevotella sp.
TCTACACAAGGAGTATCGTCGGCAGCGTCAGATGTGTATAAGAGACAGGCAGCATACTCCCTTCTCGGTGAACCGTCCGGAGCAGTTTCTTTCTGCCCGTTCGATAGAGCGCCGCAAGCGTCAGGGACTTCCGGTAGATGTTACGGATTTGCCTATCGCTCCTGCTTACCTCGATTCTGTGAGCAGAACGGGGATTGAAATCGTGGGGCAGAGCAAATGGAACAATACCTTGCTGGTGAAGATTCACAAGGAGAAAGAACTCAACAAGCTCAATTCCCTTTCTTTTATCACCAAGAAGTTGAAAGTATTTTCCTCGCCCGATTCCATCACCGAGCGCAAGCGTTCCAGTTTCCGCAAGGAACTCAATAGTTGGGAGTCTGTGCCTATCCATTATGGGGCTGCTGCCGAGCAACTGAAGTCTTTAGGCGGTCAGCGTATTCATGAGCGGGGATTCTATGGCAACGGAATGATGATAGCCGTTTTCGATGGCGGTTTTATGAATGTGGACAGGATTCCTGCCCTGCACGGGGTAAAACTGGCTGGGTTGAAGGATTTCGTAGTTCCTAAGTCCAATAATATCTTTGAGGAGATGGAACATGGCACGATGGTACTCTCCACGATGGCTGCCAATGCTCCCAATCTCTATGTGGGCGTGGCTCCTGAGGCGCAATACGTGCTGGTGCGCTGCGAGGATGAGCGTACGGAAAGTCTTGCCGAGGAAGACTACTGGGCTTCTGCTGCCGAGTATGCTGACAGTTTGGGGGTTGATGTCATCAATTCCTCTTTGGGTTACCACGACTTTGATGATGTGAAGACGAATCATCTATACTGGGAACAGGATGGCGAGACGGCACTGATTTCCCATACGGCCTCGATGTGTGCCGACAAGGGAATCATCTGCGTGAATTCTGCCGGCAATGATGGTATGGGTGTGTGGAAGAAAATCAATTTTCCTGCCGACGCCAAGAATATACTTACCGTGGGCAGCATCAACGAGCAGGGCAAGAATGCTGCTTTCAGTGCTGTGGGGCCTACTGCCGACGGGCGCATCAAACCGGATGTGATGGCGTATGGAAGTCCTACTTCCGTGATTACGGGCAGGGGGTCCATCATCAATGATAACGGAACCTCATTTTCCTCACCTCTGATAGCTGGAATGACGGCTTGTCTCTGGCAGGCGCTTCCGCATAAGACGGCTAAGCAGATCATCAAACTGGTGAAGATGGCTGGCAACAATCAGCAGCATCCTGACAATATCTATGGATATGGGGTGCCTGATTTCTGGAAGGCTTATCAGACCGGGAAGGCGATTAAGTAAGTGGAGAGTGAAGAACGAAGAGTGAAGAATTCTATAGCTAAGTAATGTATGGTAAAACATTTATCACTTTTTGAGTTGAATTCGATAGTCCGTGAGATTATCTCGATGTCATTGCCCGACAGTTATTGGGTAGAAGCAGAACTTTCTGAGGCCCGTGAGGCTTACGGAGGACATTGCTATATGGAACTCATCGAGAAGGATGAACGCTCCAATACGCCCATAGCCAAGGCACACGCTTCCTGCTGGCGAAACAGATGGATGCTTATCAAGCCACATTTCGAACGGGTGACCGGACAGAGAATTCATGCCGGGATGAAGGTGCTGCTCAAAGTGCATGCGCAGTTTCATGAAAACTACGGCTTCTCATGGATTGTGGATGATATTGACCCTAACTATACCTTGGGCGATATGGCGAGAAAGCGGCAGGAGATTATCCAAACCTTGAAGGAAGAAGGAGTCTTTGAACTGCAGAAAGAGCTGAGGCTCCCGATGTTCTGTCAGCGCATCGCCGTTATTTCCAGTGCTTCGGCAGCCGGATATGGAGACTTCTGCAACCAGTTGGCTGATAATGGATATGGATTGCAGTTTGTCACATCCCTCTTTCCTGCCACGATGCAGGGCGAGGGAGTAGAACAGAGCGTCATTGCTGCCCTCAATCAGATCAATGCAGAGTGGGAACAGTGGGACTGCGTGGTCATCATCCGAGGTGGAGGTGCAACCAGCGATTTGTCGGGTTTCGATACTTTAGCCTTGGCAGAGAATGTGGCCAATTTCCCATTGCCTATCATCACGGGTATCGGACATGAACGGGATGAAAGCGTGCTCGATATGATTTCCTTCTGCCGTGTGAAGACCCCTACGGCTGCAGCTGCTTTCCTCATCGACCATCTCACGGAAGTGTATATTCGCGTGATGGATGCTCAGGAAAACATCGTGCAGAATGTGAAGCACAGACTGCAGGTGGAGCGGATGAGGCTCGAAAGATTGAGCAGCGGAATTCCTGTGCAGTTCTCATTGGTCAAGACCAAACAGGGCGCAAGGCTCGACCGACTGATGGCTCGCCTTTCCTCTCATGTACAGGAAAAACTGTCGCGGGCGCAGCGTCATCTCGAAATCCTTTCGCAGAATGTGCAGCCGATAGCTGAAAGAAAACTGCTCAATGAAAGTCACAGATTGCAGATGCTCGCCCAACGCATGAAGGCGCAAGACCCGGAATTGCTGCTCAAGCGCGGCTATAGTATTACCCTGAAAGACGGGAAAAGCGTGCGCTCGGCTGGGCAGTTGAAGGAAGGAGACATCATAGAAACAAGGTTTGCGGATGGGGCTGTCAAGTCGGAAGTATCGAAAAACTAACTGTTAACTGTTGACTGTTGACTTTCCTCTCCTTCATGTTCTACTTGGGAGTTTCCACTTTCATGTAGAGATAAAGTCTTCCCTCATGAGGAAACTCACTATATATTTTAGATTTACGTTATTAGAATAAAAGCATAATAATCAGATAAGCGTATGGCAAAAGAAGAAATCAAATACGAGCAGGCTGTTAGAGAGCTTGAAGAAATCGTAGAGAAAATGGAAAATGATGAACTGGATATTGACCAGCTCTCAGAGCAGTTGAAGCGTGCCAAGCTGCTGGTAAAGCTTTGCAAGGACAAACTAACCAAGGCCGACGAAGAAATCAAGAAACTGCTGAACGAAGAATTATAAAAAGAATCTTCAAAAGTGAAAGGAAATTGGAAGAAGGAATAAATGCAATGCGTAAGAACATACATAAATCTATGTAAATATGCATTTTGAGTAAGAAAAAACGAATATAAATAACGTTTTTGCTAAATATTAGGTGAAAAAGTTGCAGATTAACGGAATATTTTGTAATTTTGCGGCTAAATATTAGTAGAACATTTAAAATAAGATGTTATGAAAGACTTGGATTGGTCTAATTTGTCATTCGGCTATCGCCAGACTGACTACAATGTTCGCTGTTACTATCGCGACGGCAAATGGGGCGAAATAGAAGTTTGCTCTGATGAGTATTTGAAATTGCACATGGCTGCAACTTGCTTGCACTATGGTCAGGAAGCTTTTGAGGGTTTGAAGGCTTACCGTTGCCCTGATGGCAAGGTGCGCGTGTTCCGCATGGACGAGAACGCTGCCCGCTTGCAGAGCACATGCCGTGGTATTCTCATGCCAGAGGTGCCTACAGAAATGTTTGAGGAAATGGTCAAGAAGGTGGTTCGCCTCAACCAGGAATGGATTCCTACTTACGAGAGCGGAGCTACACTCTATATCCTGTCTCTTATACACATCTCCGAGCCCACGAGACTAAGGCGAAT
>CAMBBY010000285.1 GCA_945863825.1 uncultured Prevotella sp.
TGTCGAAGTTGCGTATCTCGGTTTTGCGAGGATGTAACTTGCCGTATTTGCCTTTGAGGTATTCAAACCAGTTGATGGTCACATCGGTCATGTGGGCAAGGTCGTTTTCTATCTCAGCCAGTTCCGCCTTAATCTTCATCAGGAGATCATCCGCCTTATCCTTATTATATTTAAGAATACGCTGCATCTTGATTTCGAGCAGTTTGAGAATGTCATCCCGGGTGATTTCGCGATGGAAAGCATACTGTACCATTCCCTTGCCATCCACCTCGGCAGTAAAGAGCTTGTCCTTGAAAGGTTCCAACTTTGAGTCGATGAATGCCACTACCTCATCCTGACTCTTACTCTGCTCAAACTTGCGCTCCTTGTAGATGCGCTCCTCGATGAAAATGCGCTCCAGAGAGGAGAAGAAGAGCTGTTCTTCCAATTCGCCCTTGCGGATCATGAGTTCCTTGCGGAGCAGTCCCATCGTGCAATCTACGCTATGCTTGAGCACATCGCTGACGGTGAGGAACTTTGGCTTGTTGTCCTCGATGACGCAGCAGTTGGGTGAAATATTGATTTCGCAGTCGCTGAAGGCATAGAGGGCATCCATCGTCTTGTCTGACGACGTGCCAGGAGTCAGATGGACGAGAATCTCCACGTTGGCAGAAGTCACATCATCCACCTTTCTGGCCTTGATCTTACCTTTTTCTACAGCCTTGGTGATAGATTCGATGAGGCTTCCGGTAGTCTTACTGTATGGAATCTCGCTGATGATAAGAGTCTTGTTGTCGAGTTTGTCTATCTTGGCGCGAACTTTCAGCACACCGCCCCGCTGGCCATCATTGTATTTGCTTACATCAATGGCACCACCTGTAGGGAAATCAGGATAAAGCGTGAATGGTTCGCCCTTCAGATAGTGAATGGCTGCATCGCAGAGATCATTGAAGTTGTGGGGCAGCACCTTGCTGCTCAAGCCTACGGCGATACCTTCTGCACCTTGTGCAAGGAGCAGAGGAAATTTGGCAGGCAGGGTGATAGGCTCTTTATTGCGGCCGTCGTATGAGAGCTGCCAGTCGGTAGTCTTCGGGTTGAATACTACGTCGAGTGCAAACTTGGAAAGTCGTGCCTCGATATAGCGGGGAGCTGCCGCACGGTCGCCAGTGAGAATGTTTCCCCAGTTACCCTGTGTGTCGATGAGCAGGTCTTTCTGTCCCATCTGTACCAGGGCATCACCGATGGAGGCGTCACCGTGAGGATGAAACTGCATGGTGTGGCCCACGATATTAGCCACCTTGTTGTATCTGCCATCATCCATACGTTTCATGGAGTGGAGAATGCGTCGCTGCACAGGCTTCAATCCGTCCTCGATGTGAGGCACGGCACGCTCCAGAATTACGTACGAGGCATAGTCGAGGAACCAGTTCTGGTACATACCGCTGAGATGGTGTACAGCGGATGCGTCGAATCGGTTCACCGGCTTATAATCGGAATGCTGTTCGGTCTGATTTTTCAAATCATCCTTTGACGAATCCTCTAAGTCGTCCTTTTGTGAATCCCCCAAATCGTCTTTAGAGGTGTTCTGCAGGTCGTTATTTTGAGAATCTTGCAAGTTGTCAGGATTTTGACCTTCTATTCCGTCTTTATCTTTAATTTCGTCGCTCATAGATAGCTTTTAATACTTATTTTGATAATTTATGGCAAAAATACAACAAAATTTCGAGAAAAAAGCGTATCTTTGCCGAAAATTTGAAAAAAATAAGTTTTTATCATGGCACAGGAAGATGTTTTTAAGAAAATCGTAAGCCATTGCAAAGAATATGGCTTTGTATTCCCAAGTAGTGAAATTTATGATGGCTTGGCAGCTGTTTATGATTATGGACAGAATGGTGTTGAGCTGAAAAATAATATCAAGCAGTATTGGTGGCAGAGCATGGTATTGCTGCACGAGAACATTGTTGGTCTTGATGCTTCTATCTTCATGCACCCTACTGTTTGGAAGGCTTCCGGCCACGTAGATGCTTTCAATGACCCATTGATTGATAACCGCGACTCGAAGAAGCGCTATCGTGCCGATGTGCTCATCGAGGATCACATGGCTAAATACGAAGAGAAGATTGCTAAGGAGATTGCTAAGGCAAAGAAGCGTTTCGGCGACAGCTTTGATGAGGCTCAGTTCCGTGCTACCAATCCTCGTGTTCTCGAAAACCAGAAGAAGTATGATGAACTTCATGCTCGCTATACTGAGGCTATGCAGGGCCCTAACCTGGAGATGCTGAAGCAGATTATCGAGGATGAGGGTATCGTTTGCCCTATCAGCGGTACTAAGAACTGGACTGATGTTCGCCAGTTCAATCTGATGTTCTCTACCCAGATGGGTGCGGCAAGCGATGCTACCAGCAAGGTTTATCTCCGTCCTGAGACTGCTCAGGGTATCTTCGTAGATTACTTGAGTGTTCAGAAGACTGGTCGTATGAAGTTGCCATTCGGTATCTGCCAGATTGGTAAGGCTTTCCGTAACGAGGTTGTTGCCCGTCAGTTTGTATTCCGTATGCGTGAGTTCGAGCAGATGGAGATGCAGTTCTTCTGCCAGCCAGGTACAGAAATGAAGTGGTTTGAGTATTGGAAGAAGGTTCGTCTGGCATGGCACGAGGCTCTCGGCATGGGTAATGAGAACTATCGCTACCACGACCATGAGAAGTTGGCTCACTATGCTAACGCTGCTACAGATATCGAGTTTAAGATGCCTTTCGGCTTCAAGGAGGTAGAGGGTATTCACAGCCGTACCGATTTCGACCTTTCTCAGCACGAGAAGTTCTGCGGCCGTTCTATCAAGTACTTCGATCCAGAAAAGAACGAGAGCTATGTGCCTTACGATGTAGAGACTTCTATCGGTGTTGACCGTATGTTCCTCAGCGTAATGTGCCACTCTTACTGCGAGGAGAAGTTGGAGAATGGTGAGACACGTGTTGTATTGCGTTTGCCTGAGGCTTTGGCTCCAGTGAAGTGCGCCGTATTCCCATTGGATAAGAAGTATGGTCTCCCAGAGTTGGCTCACGAGATTGTAGATGAGTTGAAGTTCCATTTCAATACTCACTATGGCGATCCTAAGGATTCTATCGGTAAGCGTTATCGTCGTCAGGATGCCATCGGTACTCCATTCTGTATCACCGTTGACCACGAGACTCCAAATGATCATAAGGTAACTCTCCGTTATCGTGATACTATGGAGCAGGAGCGTGTTGCTATCAGCGACTTGCGCAGTATCATCGAGGAGCGTGTGAGCATCACAAGCGTATTGAAAAAGCTTGGCAAGGAAATCAAGAATTTCTAATTGCCCCAGTATTTCGGGATATACCTGTATGATTTGTGTAGTCTGAGTGATATGCAGATATATAATAAGGTATATGATATAGCAAAACAAAAGATTTAGATGAACTTTAAGAATATTAAATATTTGTTCTTTCTGCTGATGACGGTTTTCGTACTGTCATCATGCAGTGAGACGAATGAGGACGAGTCGAATTCTGAGTTTAGAAATTGGCAGGAGCGTAATGATAAGGCTTTTGCTGATACATTAGCTAAAGCCCGACAGCAGATTGCCAATGGAAGTACGGAGTGGAAGGTGATACGTAGCTGGAC
>CAMBBY010000286.1 GCA_945863825.1 uncultured Prevotella sp.
TCAAGACTTTTCCCTTATATTGTTTCATTGTCTTATTCATAATTAATTATTCTATTCTATTGTCCTATAAGACTTAACATTTAACACTTAACATTAAACACTACTTGCTATATCCCTTTCCGAATGGAGGATTGAAGTCTGGCTGAAGTTTTACATCAGCCTTGTCCCACCAAAGCTTCTTGTGCCAATCATCAGTACCACCCATACGCTCGATGGCAGCCTTGTAGTTGGCATTGTTGTACTGAGCTTCCAACTCAGGATACTGCAAGCGGACAGGCATTGACCAATCGGGATCCGTATAAGTGAAACCATTCTTGGTCAAGAGATCACGATTCAAGATGGCAGGATAGTCAGAGCGGCGCATGTTAGCCCAACCCTCAGAAGGGTTCATCATGTGGAGAATCCAAGCCTGGGTGTTGATGGTCTCCTTAGGATTGTCACCCAACTTGTTGTTAGCAATGAACTCATTGATCTCTTCCTTGGAAATCTTGTTGGATGTAAGATAGTAGTTGTTGAGCAACTCCATGCTGGCACGAACACCAGCCTCATAGTGGCTCTCAGCATCACCACCACCTACATTCCAGCCCTTGGTTGCAGCCTCAGCCTTGAGGAACTCCACCTCAGCATAGCTCATCAAGTCGCCAGGACAAGAAGGCATCTCGAAGTCGATGTTCAGGCAAGGACGACTAGCTCGGGCTATATAATCAGAGTTGGCATAAGTGTTCGCGTCTATCTCTGCATACTTCTTCAAAGTAGGAAGGTCATCCAACGTAGCTGGATTCATCCAGTCTGTGTACCAGGCTGCACCAGGGTTGCAAGGCTCCTCACCGAGGTTCTTGCTCTGGAAGTAAGCCAGGAAATCATCGGTCAAGTCGATGTTCTGCTCCTTATCTGGCTTCACCTGACTACGCTTGATATTGTAGTAGTGACGGCAGATGCGATAGAGACGAGGGTCGTTGGTTTTCTGCAACTGATAGAACAAGGTAGAGCATACCATGGTAGGCGATGTGGCATCCTGACCATAGAGAATCTCGCTCAATGCATTGGCACGGAAATCGTAGTCGTTGGCTCCATCATAATAGGTAAATGGAGCATCAGCATACTTGATATAAGCATCATCGGCTGCACTGGCGATGGCACCGGCAGCTACAGCCTTCTCAAACTCCTCCTTTGCCTTCTGTGGATTAACATCGGAAATGCGCATGGCATAGCGCATACGGAGTGCATTGGCATACTTCTTCCACTGAGCTACATCACCACCCATGCTGGTGACATCACCAGAAATGCGGTCGGTACCTGTGCCAAGCTGCTTCTCGCAAGCGTCAAGTTCCTCGAAGAACCAGCTGTAGAGTTCCTCTACGGTATCATACTTAGGGGTGGAGATACCTGAGATATAACCCAGACCTGCCTCCGAACAAGGCACGTCACCGTAGGTATCTGCCAAAACTGCCGTGAGATAGACACGATGGATACGAAGTGCCGCATTCAAGTTTGCCTTGTCAGCAGAATTGCGGATGGCATCCACAAGGTTCTTGATACTGATTTCATAATAGCGGTCCCAAACTCGACGGGATATATCATCTTCTCTGAAATTAGAACCAGCATAATTGGTTACATTCCAACCACCAGCGAAATACTGTGGGAAACCAGTTATATAGTTACGGTAGGTATCCATCAGACTGAAGTCACCGTAAGTCTGCAACAAAGCTGTTGTCAACTGTGCGTTAGGGTCGAGCTCGCTCACCTTGGTCTTGTCGGTATTGATGTTGCTCAAGGTATCATCTGAGCAAGAAGTCATCGCAGTGCCGGTTGCCATCAGGGCGAAAGCCATCATCAGGCTGCTCTTACCTATATATTTCTTGATTATATTGTTCATTTTCTTACCTTATTATATATTAGAACTCTTCTAAAGAAATTGATTCTATTTTTTCGAGATTAGAACTTCACGTTCACGTTCAAACCATAACTCTTGCGAGATGGCAGGGAACCATATTCCAGACCGAGACCTGAAGTATTGTAGCTGGAGTCTGGGTCGATATTAGGAATGTTCTTCCAAACAATGAATGGGTTACGAGCCACGAAGGATACGGTCAAGCCCTTGACATACTTGCCCAGGATGCTCTCTGGGAAGGTATAGCCGAAAGTAATCTCACGACACTTCACGTAAGAGTTGTCGTAAACGAAGGCACTCTGCACGCCATTTGCCACATGCTTCCAGTAATCTTCAGGGTTCACGGCGATGTCGTTCTTGCGATAAGTACCATCACCATTGTCGATAACACCATCCACTACGAGTCCCTTGCAGTTGCCAGACTCACGCCATGCGGCAAGGTCCATACCCGAAGCCTTGCGAGCCTCCTCTGAAGTGTACCACTCCTCACGACCTGCCAATGTTCCCTTTGCCTTACCAGTCTGGTATGCAGAACGCATGGACATAGAGTAGATGTCGGCACCTACCTTCACATCGAATGAAGCAGAGAGGCGGAAGTTCTTGTAAGAGAATGTGGTATAGAAACCACCAGTCCAATCCCAAGAAGAGTTGCCGATGGTCTTTATTTCCTGGTCAACCTTTGGAAGACCAGTAGCTGCATCGACAACCACCTGACCCTTGTCGTTGTAGAGGAAGTCGTGTCCACGGATAGCTCCATAGTTCTCACCTACCTTGGCACCTACAGAAACACCGCACCAGTATGCCTTCGCCAACTCGAAGTAGTCCATGCCATCGGTGAGCGACTTCACCTTGTTGGTATTCTTCGAGAAGTTGACACCCAAGTCCCAAGCGAAGTCCTTAATCTGCAAGGCACGGGCATTGAGGGCAATCTCGACACCCTGGTTCTGAATCTCACCGGCATTGATGAGGCGGTAAGCATAGCCAGAGGTGGTGGTTGAAGCCAAGCTCAAAATCTGGTTCTTGGAGTTCTGGTTGTAATAGGTGGCATCCAAGCCCAAGCGTCCGTTGAGGAACTTCATCTCCAAACCTACCTCGTAAGAACCTGTCATTGTAGGCTTCAAATCCTTGTTTGGCTGTGTTGAGTTGGCTATCATACCGATGGTATAACCCGCGTAGCTGTACTTGCCCGTGGTATAGTTGAGTGCCAACAGGTATGGATCGGTATCGCTACCTACCTTTGCCCAAGATGCGCGAATCTTACCATAATTGATGAACTTCTTGTTCTTGATAAACTCGGAGAATACCAAGCTACCAGATACAGAAGGATATATATATGTATTATTGCCAGAAGGGAGCGTAGAAGACTTATCTCCACGGAGAGTTCCCTCCAGATAGTAAGTATGTTTGTAGCCGAGGCTCGCACTGGCATAGAGAGAGCTGATCTGTTTCTTGTACATGCTCTCGCGAGTGTTCTGTTCCTGATAGTTCATGATGTTCTGGATACCATTCATCTGCTGGTTGAGACCGATGTTGGTAGTGGTCTTGTTGTTCACCTTGAAGATGTTACCACCAGCGGTAGCGTTGACATCGAAGTCGCCCCATGAGTTGTTGTAGAGGGCGAGTATCTCGGCGTTGAGTGTGCGGTTGTTGAAGATTTGATCGGTAAGCTTTCCGGCAGGAGTACCTGGAGTTGTCTTGGCGATGAAGTCCTCGAAGTTCATGCTGTTGAT
>CAMBBY010000287.1 GCA_945863825.1 uncultured Prevotella sp.
AGATTCGCCTTAGTCTCGTGGGCTCGGAGATGTGTATAAGAGACAGGTCTCAATAGCATCGTTTGCTCAGGAACGCTTGGTAAGCGGAGCGATTATCGACCGTGACACCAAGGATCCTATAGAGCAGGTGACCGTCCAGTTGCTCAAGACCGATAGTACCTATGTGACGGGTGCCATCAGCAACGAGAAAGGTCTTTTCCATCTGAATGCGCCTGAAAATGGCAAGTATCTTCTGAAGATTACGAGTGTAGGATATAAGCCTACCGTGAAGCGCGTGGTCATCGAACAGGACAAGAATCTGGCGTTGGGTAATGTCGTTGTCGGTGCTGATGCCATCATGCTGAAAGGAGCTGTGGTTACCGCTATGGCTCAGAAAGTAACGCTCAAGGAGGATACCTTCGTATATAACTCAGCTGCCTACCGTACACCGGAAGGTTCGGTGGTGGAAGAACTTGTGAAACGTCTGCCGGGTGCAGAGGTGAGCGACGACGGTACCATCAAAATCAATGGTAAAGAGGTGAAGAAAATCCTCGTTGATGGTAAGGAGTTCATGACCGGAGATACCAAGACTGCCCTCAAGAACCTACCAACCAGTATTATTGATAAGATCAAGGCTTACGATGAGAAAAGTGATCTCTCGAAGGTGACGGGTATTGATGATGGTGAGGAACAGACCGTGCTCGACTTCAATGTGAAGAAGGGTATGAACAAGGGTTTGATGTCTAATATCGACCTCGGTATAGGTAATAAAGATAGGTATAGTGCCAGAGGTATGGGTGGATATTTCAACAATAATAACCGCTTCATGCTTTTCGGTAATGCAAACAATACCAGCGACCGTGGCTTCGGTGGCGGTGGCCCAAGACGTGGCTTTGGTGGTGGCAATGGATTGAATGCAAGCAAGATGCTGGCAGCCAACTATAATTATGAGGAGAAGAATAAATTTAAATTTAATACATCTCTTCGCTGGAATCACAGTGATGGTGATGTATGGAGCCGTCGTTCCAGTGAGAACTTCATGGGAAGCAGTTCCTCTTTCTCCAACAGTCTGAACCAGAATTTCTCTCGCAGTGACAGTTGGAATGGTAATATCCGTCTGGAGTGGATGCCGGATACAATGACCAACATCCTCTTCCGTCCTTCTATCTCATGGACTACTAATGATAGCCGCAGCACGGGTATTTCTGCATCCTACAATCAGGATCCATACCAATATACCGAAGACCCTCTTTCTGATGAGGGCATAGAAAAGATGGATGAAGTGGATGCTGTGATCAACAGACAGAAGTCTGTAAGCTTGAGTTATTCCAAGAACAACAACATCCGCGGCATGCTCCAGTTGAACCGCAAGCTCAATAATAAGGGACGTAACGTAACCCTTCGCATGGATGCCAAATATACCGATAAGGACAGCAAGAGCATCTCCTTGCAGAATGCTCATCTTTATCTGGTACAGAATGAAGCAGGCTTGGATTCCACATATCAGACCAACCGCTATAATCTGACTCCTTCCAAGGATTACAGTTACAGTGCGCAGGCCACCTATAGCGAACCGCTCTGGAAGGCCACCTTCCTCCAGTTCAGCTATAAGTTCACCTACAGCTACTCCAAGAGTGACCGCAGCACTTACGATTTCAGCAAATACAGTTTTGATGGAATCTCTCCAGAATACGGAGCGTGGGGCAATTACCTCGGCCGTTTGGATGGTGAACTGGGTGACTATCGAGATGACAAACTGAGCCGCTATTCAGAGTATAGAAACTATACCCATGATATTCAGGTGATGATGCGCTTCATCCGTCAGAAGTATAATCTGAACTTCGGTGTGATGATCCAGCCTCAGCGTTCCAAGTTCATACAGGATTATCAGGGCAAATATGTAGATACGGTGCGCACGGTGACCAACGTCAGTCCGACCCTTGATTTCCGTTACCGATTCTCCAAGATGAGCAATCTGCGTGTCAACTATCGAGGAACGACTTCACAGCCAAGCATCTCTCAGTTGCTTGATATCACAGATAACAGCGACCCGTTGAACATCTCGAAGGGTAACCCTGGATTGAAGCCATCGTTCACCCAGAACTTTCGATTGTTCTACAACAATTTCGTTCAGAATCACAACAAGGGTGTGATGACCTATATCAACTTCTCTACGACCAGCAATAGCATCAGCAATAAGGTGACCTACGATGAGACGACTGGTGGAAGAATCACCCGACCTGAGAATATCAATGGCAACTGGAATGTGATGGGAGCCTTTATGTTCAACTGTTCTATCGACAGTACAGGTGTATGGAATATCAATACCGATACCAATTTGGGCTATAATCACTATGTGAGTTATCTGAGTCTCGACAAGTCGCAGGATTCCCAAAAAAATACCACCCAGAATACCACGTGGAATGAGCGTCTCTCTCTGAGTTATCGCAATGATTGGTTGGAATTGTCACTCGATGGAACATTGGCTTACAATCATGCCAAGAACAAGTTGCAGCCTAACAGCAACCTGGATACCTGGCAGTTCTCTTATGGACCTTCGATGACATTGACCGCTCCTTGGGGCACAAGTTTGAATACCAGTCTCTCCTGCAGCAGTCGCCGCGGATATTCCGATGCATCGATGAATACCGATGAGTTTGTGTGGAATGCTCAACTTTCACAGGGATTCCTGAAAGGTAAGCCTCTCACCGTGATGCTTCAGTTCTACGATCTGTTGCACCAGCAGAGTACCTTCTCGAGAGCGATTTCATCCGTTTCGCGTACGGATACGGAATACAATGCCATCAACTCTTATGCGATGCTTCACGTAGTATATCGCATGAATCTCTTCGGAGGCAAGGATGCACGCAAGGAAAATCGTGGGGAAGGTCCAGGTGGACGTCCTGATTTCCGTGGTCGCCCATTTTATGGAAGTGGTCGTCCAATGGGTCCTCCTCCAGGACGTTTCTTTTAATAGAATTTTTTAGGAGATAACTGAACTTTCGAGTCTTTAAGACGATAAGAAATAATTTAGGTATGACTTTATAAAATAAGAACAGCCGCTTTCTCATGTGTTCGAGAAGCGGCTGTTCTTATTTTTTTAGTTGGCTTGATCCAATATTTAGTTGGCTTGCTCCAACTTATTCTGTGCGATGATTTCCTCTGCTCGTTTGAGCGCCTTGCTAATATGGTCGGTGATATTCTCCTTACCGAGCATATTGTAGAAACCAGCGTGCTCCAACTGGAAGTTTACTTTCTCGCAAACACCGGAGAGAACGATCTGGATGTTTTCCTTCTGACTCATTTCGCAGAGGTTGGTGAGGTTGTGAATACCTGTAGAATCTACGAAAGGAACCTTGCGCATACGGATGACGCGTACCAGCGGGCGATCACCGAAGGCAGCCATCACTTCCTCAAATTTGTTGCCGGCTCCGAAGAAGAAAGGACCATTGATCTCATATACCTCCACACCCTTAGGAATGGTATAGTGCTCCAGGTTGGTAGAAAGGAAGTCAAACTCCTTGTTGAGGTCAATCTCATCGTCGGTAATAGCCTTTACGTCGGTCGTCTCAGACATACGTTTCATAAAGAGCAGACAGGCGATAATCAGTCCCACCTCGCTAGCGACGGGAAGGTC
>CAMBBY010000288.1 GCA_945863825.1 uncultured Prevotella sp.
AGATTCGCCTTAGTCTCGTGGGCTCGGAGATGTGTATAAGAGACAGGTCAGACAAAACCTTGTCGAAAGCATCCTGACGAGCATGCTTCTCAAGAGCCTGGTGATTGATATCGTAAGCTGGCTTATAAAGCTCAGACTTGATTTGCTCACGGAGTTCCTCGTCGTTGATCTCGTGGTCGTACTCACGCTTCACGTCAGTACCCTTCTCCTTAGCCAACTCATACTGGAGCTCGCACATAGGCTTGATAGCCTCGGCAGCCACCTTGAGGGCACCAATGAGATCCTGCTCAGAAACTTCCTTCATCTCACCTTCTACCATCATGATATTGTCCTTGGTAGCACCAACCATGATATCCATGTCAGCCTCTTCCATCTGCTGGAATGTAGGGTTGACAACATACTCACCATTGATACGAGCCACACGAACCTCAGAGATGTAGTGCTCGAAAGGAATATCTGAACAAGCCATGGCAGCTGAAGCAGCGAAACCTGCAAGGGCATCTGGCTGGTCAACACCATCGGCTGAGAGCAACATTACCTGTACGTAAACTTCTGCATGGTAGTTAGAAGGGAAAAGTGGACGCAAAGCACGGTCCACAAGGCGAGAGGTAAGGATCTCCTCATCGCTGGCTTTGCCTTCGCGCTTGGTGAAACCACCAGGGAAACGACCAGCAGCACTGTACTGCTCACGGTAATCTACTTGCAAAGGCATGAAATCTGTACCCGGAACTGCATCCTTTGCTGCACAAACAGTTGCGAGGAGCACAGTGTTACCCATGCGGAGAACCGCAGCACCATCAGCCTGTTTTGCAACTTTTCCGGTCTCAATTGTGATGGTTCTTCCATCAGGCAACTGAACACTTTTTGTAATTACGTTCATCTAAAAATTAAAAACTTATTGTTTTGTCTAACATCTAATATCTAAAACGCTGCAAAGATACCTTTTTAATTATTAATAAACGAATAAATGTGCAACTATTTTCTGCTTTTTTAAATATTTTATCTATCTAAGAGACCATATTCACAATTTTATTGCTACCTTTGCAGTCGATAATTTTGCAAAATACAGAAATTCATGAAAATAACCAGAATCTTTTCAGTGGCAGTGATCATGGTTGCTGCGCTGGCTCTCACTTCTTGTCATAACAAGAAATTTCATATCAACGGCAACATTACTGAAGCCAAGGACTCCATGCTCTATCTGGAGAATATCGGTCTGAACGGTCCTGAGAAAATAGACTCGGTGAAGTTGGGCGAAGACGGTTCCTTCGCTTTCGAAGAAAACGCCATGGACTCTGTTTCTCCTGAGTTCTATCGCCTGCGTATTGCCAACCAGACCATCAACCTCTCTATTGACTCTACGGAAACCATCCTCGTAAAGGCTGCATACCCTACGATGGCTTACAAATACGAGGTGGAAGGTTCGGAGAACTGTTCTACCATCAAGGAACTGTCGCTCAAGCAGATGAACCTGCAGGCTACCATCAACAGTATCACCAAAAATCCAAACATGGGAGTTGACTCCATGAACGTGGCGATAGCTCAGGTGATCAACAGCTACAAACAGGACATCAAGACCCGGTATATCTTCAAGGCTCCAATGAAGGCTTCTTCCTACTATGCTCTTTTCCAGACCATTCAGATAGGTGGAACCAACTCCCTATTGTTCAATCCACGCAACAACAAGGATGACATCAAGGTGTTTGCTGCCGTGGCTACCAGTTGGGATACTTACTATCCTAACGCTGAGCGTGGCAAGAACCTCCACAACATCGCCATCCAGGGCATGAAGGACGTTCGCATCATGGAAAACCAGATGGCAGAACGACAGATTGATGCCAGCAAGGTGAGCGTAAATGGATGCATCAACCTCTCGCTGACAGACAACAAGGGTGTGGTACGCAATCTTACCGACCTCAAGGGCAAGGTAGTGCTGCTCGACTTCCATCTCTTTGCCAACAGAGAGAGTACCAAACGTATCATGATGCTCCGCGACCTTTACAACAAGTATCATGCTGCAGGTCTGGAGATTTATCAGGTATCCGTAGATCCAGACGAGCATTTCTGGAAGACTTCTACTGCCGGAATCCCTTGGATTTGCGTGCGCGACGAAGATGGCATTCAGGGACAAAGCTTGGCAAGCTATAATGTGCAGAGCATCCCTACCTTCTTCCTGATAGACCGCAACAATACCTTGCAGGCTCGCGATGCACAGATCAAGGACATCGATGCAGCTATCAAGAGTCTTCTATAAGACCATCAAGGGTCTTCTATAAGAAAAGGTTTCTAACTAACTTACTCTATCAACATTCATCAACATGGACAGATAAAACCATTAAAAATTATAAACTTAATACACTAAAAAATGAACAAGAAATTCTTTTCTTTAGCAGCCTTTGCTCTCATCACTTTGGGAGCACAGGCTAAAGTTAAATTGCCACACATTCTCGGTGACAACATGGTTATCCAGCAGAACTCAGAAGCCAATCTCTGGGGATGGGACAAGCCTGGTACGGTAGTGAAGGTCACCACATCCTGGTCTTCCCAGAAATATTCTGTGAAAACCGGGAAAGACGGCAAATGGGCTGTGAAGGTGTTGACACCAAAAGCCAGTTATACGCCGCTTTCCATCACCTTCGATGACGGAGATCAGACAACTCTCAACAATATCTTAGCGGGCGAAGTATGGGTTTGTGCCGGACAGAGCAACATGGAAATGCCAGTCAAGGGATTCGGCAACTGCCCTGTGAAAGGCTACAACAAGGCGGTGGTGAGAGCCAACCAGTATAAAGGCGTTCACTACGTGAAGATTCCGAGCGTGATGAGCAGCAAGCCGCTGGACGATGCCAACTGCGAATGGAAGGTAATCAGCCCGGAAACCGTGGGCGATGCTTCAGCCACCGGCTATTTCTTTGCGCAGGTGGTAAACAAGGCGCTGAATGTGCCTGTGGGACTGGTGATGGCAAACAAGGGCGGAAGCCGAGTAGAGAGCTGGTTAGACCGTGACTATCTGAAAAAGAACACGAAGGAAGACCTCGACTCCATCAAGATGACGAAGAATCCTAAGTTCAAGTGGGACTTCCTTTACCCTCTTCTCTGGGGCAACGGAACCTTCCATCCTATCCTCAACTACAGCGTAAAGGGTATTCTCTTCTACCAGGGCTGCTCCAATGTGGGCGACCCGGCAGGTCAATACACCCAGCGCCTTGCCGACCTCGTAGCCCAGTGGCGCAGAGACTTCAAGCAGGGCGAACTGCCATTCTATTTCGTGCAGATTGCACCTTATCATAATGGTGATGTGAATGGCGATGCAGGTCCAAGACTCCGCGAGCAGCAGTTTAACGCTGCCAAGGTGATTCCTAACAGCGGCATCGTGTGCACCGAAGACCTGGTTTATCCATACGAGGTAGAGCAGATTCATCCATGCCAGAAGCAGCCTGTGGGCGAGCGCCTTGCCCTGCAGGCCCTGAGCAAGACCTATGGCATGAAGGGACTCTTCTGCGAGAGCATGACCTTCAAGGAGATGAAGATTGTTGGCGACACCGTGAAGGTTCACTTCGACAACACCTACGGAGCCTA
>CAMBBY010000289.1 GCA_945863825.1 uncultured Prevotella sp.
CCTGTGATGCCCGTATGGGTGGTGCCATGATTCCGGTGATGAGTAACAGCGGCAGCGGCAACCAAGGCATCTGTGCAACGAACCCTGTGGTGGTTTATGCCATGGAGAACGAGAATACCGAGGAGGAAATGATCCGTGCCCTGATGCTCAGTCATCTTACCGCCATCTACATCAAGCAGAGTTTGGGCAAACTCTCTGCCCTCTGCGGTTGTGTGGTAGCCAGTACGGGCAGCAGTTGCGGTATTACCTATCTGATGGGTGGCGACTATACCCGCATCTGCAATTCAGTGAAAAACATGGTGGCCAACCTCACCGGTATGATCTGTGATGGAGCTAAACCAAGTTGTGCCTTGAAGATTTCCTCAGGAGTGAGTACTGCGCTCCTCTCAGCTCTCCTTTCTATGGAGGGCAAGTGCGTAACCTCTGCCGAGGGTATCGTAGATGATGATGTGGATAAGTGCATCCACAATCTGACATCCATTGGTGCTGATGCGATGAGAGCTACCGATGACATGGTGCTCGATATCATGACGCATAAGAGCTGCTAAACTTACAGAAAAGGGGGATGAAATAGCCTCAAAATTTCTCTGTTTTTCTAAATAAATAAAGAAGTATCAAAATGTAAGCGTATTTATTATTTTGCTTACAATTTGGTACTTCTTTCTTTTTGTAATTTGTCTTTTTGTAAGCTAATAAAACTTTTAATAACAAAATACCACTAAAAGTACTCTATATGTTAGCAAATTGTTGTACTTTTGCACTCGAAAGATAACAAAGTGTAAATAACAATAAGTGTAATAACATATAGGAGAAAGTAACATGAAAAAGATCGAAGCTATCATCCGTAAGACAAAGTTTGAGGATGTAAAGGAAGCATTGCTTGCCGCCGACATCGAGTGGTTTTCTTACTATGACGTAAGAGGCGAAGGCAAGATGAGACAGGCTCGTATTTATCGTGGTGTCATGTATGATACCAGTAGTATCGAGCGAGTACTTTTGAATGTAGTCGTTCGCGATAAGAACGTAGAAAAAACTATTAATGCCATCCAGGAGGCTGCCCGTACAGGCGAGATTGGTGATGGTCGTATCTTTGTAATCCCTGTAGAGGATACCGTTCGCATTCGTACAGGTGAAAGAGGCGACATCGCACTCTATAATGCAGAGCAGGAGAAATAAACTTTGTTGAATAGGAGGAGAGAGATTTTACAACAACCAATCTGAGTCATATAAATGATATTTGAAATCAGATAGCTGATATATTGAAAGATTGGGATAACAACAACACTTTAAAGTTAAAAGATTATGAGTGTACAGGATTTAGGTATTTCATTAGATACCGTGTGGATGCTCTTAGCAGCCATGTTGGTCTTTTTCATGCAGCCGGGATTTGCCCTCTGTGAGGCGGGTTTTACCCGCAGTAAAAACACTGCGAACATCTTGTTCAAGAACTTCGTCGATTTCATGGTCGGTTCTGTTCTCTTCTGGTTCGTCGGTTTCGGATTTATGTTTGGTAGCGATGGTGCTGGATTTATTGGTATGCCAAACTTCGGCGACCTTTCTTTCTATCATGGCGATCTTCCTACTGAAGGTTTCCTGATGTTTGAAACAGTATTCTGCGCTACAAGTGCTACTATCGTTTCAGGTGCTATGGCAGAACGTACCAAGTTCTCTATATACTGCATCTATTCATTCTTCATTTCATTGATTATCTATCCAGTAGAAGGTCACTGGACATGGGGTGGCGGCTGGCTTTGCAACGCCGATGCAGGTTCTTTCATGATGGATACATTCGGTGCTGCCTTCCATGATTTCGCAGGTTCTGCTATCGTACATAGCGTAGGTGGTGTGCTCGCCTTGGTTGGTGCCATCTGTCTTGGCCCTCGTCTCGGTAAGTATCGCAACGGCAAGAGTACTGCTATTCCAGGTCACAACCTGATGGCTGCTGCCCTCGGTGTATTCATCCTCTGGTTTGGTTGGTTCGGTTTCAACCCAGGTTCTCAGCTCGCTGCTTCTGGTGAGGTTAACCGTGTTGCCATCAGCCACGTATTCCTGACAACCAACCTTGCTGCTGTTTGCGGTGGTCTTGGTACTATGTTTACTTCTTGGATTAAGTATGGCAAGCCATCATTCTCATTGACATTGAATGGTATCTTGGCTGGTTTGGTAGCCATCACAGCAGGTTGCGACTTGGTTAGCCCATTGGGTTCTGCCATCATCGGTCTCCTGGCTGGTATCATTCTGGTATTCTCTATCGAGTTTATCGATACCAAACTTCATATTGATGACCCTGTAGGTGCAAGTTCAGTACATGGTGTATGTGGTATCTTCGGTACATTGATGACTGGTCTCTTCGCCCTCGACGGTGGTGCTTTCTATGGTGGCGGCTTCGGCTTCTTCGGTGCACAGTGCTTCGGTATCCTCTGTATTGATATTTGGGCTGCAGTCACAGGTGTGATTCTCTTCTGGAGTATCAAGAAGATTGCTGGTCTGCGTGTTGACAAGCGTATTGAGGAAGAAGGTCTCGATATCTACGAGCACGGAGAGAGTTGCTACAACTAATCTCCCGCAGATGAGATTTATCTCCTGCAGATAACATTTATCTGTTGCAGATAATTATATCGTCCCACAGATTTCACGGATTTCACAGATTTTATATCATGTTGACATCTTTATAGTAGGCTGATGTCCTTGGAAGGAGGATGTTTCTGACAGGTTTTGTAATTTGAAAATAAGAGAGTATTGGATTATCTGGGAAATCCAGAAGATCTGGGAAATCCAGGAAATCTGTGAAAATCTGAAAACAGCGAAAATTTTGAAAACAGTGAGATCTGTGGGGTATTTTTTGTACCTTTGCATGTGCAAAACTGAATAGAGTTGTATTAACATTTAAATTGTGAGATTATGAAAAAGATTTTAGATATGAAAAAGATGAGTGTATTGGCACTCGGTTTGGTTGCTTTTGCTCCTGCTGCTTCTGCTCAGGATGAGGTGGAAACTACCATTGCTGCAGATGTTGTTAGTCAGTATATCTGGCGTGGTCAGGATCTCGGCAACGTATCACTCCAGCCTACTCTTGGTATCGGTTATAAGGGTTTCTCTTTGACTGGTTGGGGTAGTGTAGGTCTTTCTAAATGGGATGACACCAAGGAGTTCGATTTGACTGCTGCCTATTCCACTGGAGGTTTTACCATTGGTATTACTGATTATTGGTTCAATTCTGGTGACGGTCGCTATTTCGAGTATGATTCTCACAAGACTTCTCATGTTTTTGAGGCGAATGTTGGTTATGACTTTGGTCCTGTAGCCTTGAACTGGTACACCAACTTTGCTGGTGCAGATGGTCTCAACAAGAGTGGTGATCGTGCATATTCATCTTATGTAGAGGCTTCAGCTCCATTCAAATTGGGTGGATGCGACTGGACTGCTACCATCGGTGCCGTTCCTTATGCCACCTCTTTCTATTATGGTCACGAGGATGGTGTGAAGGGTTTCGCAGTAACCAATGTTGCTGTCAAGGCTACCAAGGCTGTCTCTTATACACATCTGACGCTGCCGACGATACTCCTTGTGTA
>CAMBBY010000290.1 GCA_945863825.1 uncultured Prevotella sp.
TGTCAAGCAGGTCAGCTGGTTGCAATAACTTGGAACGAAGATAAGTCATGGCATCATACTTGAAAACCGCAGTCTTGCGCACTTCGATATTTTGGGTTGTATCATTTACGGTTGCAAATGAGGTCTTCACTATTTCATTCAGCACATCCTGTGCAGAAGCTGATGCAAATGTGAGCGCTATGAGCGCCATTGCTATGATCATTCTTTTCATTTTTCTTATTTTTTTAATTAATGTTAAAGATTTTTTATCTGTATCCAAACCTTTCACAAAAGTATCAAAGACTTTCTCTACTATCAGGCATGACGAATCAAGAAGATGCTGTGATCAATACAAGCAGGCAATTCTTCCTTATAATGGGTCACCATAATCATAGTCTTGTTTTTTCGCTTGCAGAATGCCTCTATGACATCTTTCACCAGCCTACGATTCACATTGTCAAGTCCATGAAGTGGCTCATCAAGGATAAGAAGTTCAGGATCCTTCACAAAAGCACGAGCCAACAAGACCAGACGCTGCTCACCGCTGGAGAGTTTGAGGAAACCCGCTTCTTCCTTTCCTTCCAATCCAAAGACCTTCATCCAGAAACGGCAGATAGCTAAATCCTCATCCTTAGGTTTAACATAAAGACCTACAGAATCCATCAAACCACTTGCCACGATACGGATGGCAGGAAGATCTCGCTGATAGGAGCGATGCAGTTCCGGAGAGACATAACCTATATGCTTCTTAATGTCCCAGATGCTTTCACCGCTTCCACGTGGATTGCCAAAGAGTACAATATCACAAGCGTAACTCTGCGGATTATCAGCACAAACCAAACTCAAGAGGGTAGATTTTCCTGCTCCGTTCTGTCCGCTCAAAGCCCATCTTTCTCCATTCAGAACCGTCCAGTCCAGGTCCTTCAGAATAATACGTTCACCATATTGGATGCGAACCTTATTCATCTTGACAACTTCCTCATTATGGTAGTCACGCTCACTATATGGTAGATCCACAATGGCCTGCTCCAATTCTGGACTTAAGATGTGATCAGGAACAGGCTGCCTCATCTTCAAATATTCCTCTTTTGTCAGTTTTGGCAATACTTTCATATCTTTCACTTCCACAACATGTGTGATGAAATCTGGAATATCGTCGCTCTTGCTCAAGACCAGAATGATTTGCAGCGCACGCTCCGAAGAGAGTGTTTTCAGAAGCTCTTTCAACTGATCACGGGTATCTGCATCAAGTCCGATAAACGGATTATCCATGATCAGCACACGTGGTTCTGCGAAGAGGGTAGAAGCCAGCTTGAACTTTCTCAACTCTCCACTGGACAAAAGTATCGTATATTTGTCGAGCAAATGCTCCATGTGGAAGAGTTCGTAAATGTGCTTTTGCAGGGCACGGCGCTCCGGCGTATCCTCTCCAGCCATCTGATAAGCTTCCTCCAGTTTATCTCTGACAATAGGAGTGGACTCATCTATCTCCAATTGGTTCCAGCGCTGCTGCAAGAAATAAGTACGGTCATTATCACCGCCATAGGTATCACGGAAAGTGATATATTTGATATTATCACTCACCATCGGCTTGTTGCTCGGTGAGAAATCATAATATGGATCATGCATTACTAGAGGATGGCGCCCCACTATCATATCCACAAACATAGATTTTCCACCTCCATTAGGACCTACGATGGCAATATGTTCACCTTCACAAGCCTCAAAATTGACAGGCTCAGCCATACGCCATTCCGGCATACGCGTAATGCCATTTTCTATTTTGATAATTGTTTGCATCTTCTTATATATCTTTATAATCAAAATTATTTATGTGTTGTACGATTGAGAGCAGCCATCAACTGGGCTCTCGGTCCTGTCACGGAGGCGCTGCCAGCAACCCTTGCTTGATTTTTCGAAGCATAATCCTTCCAGCTGCTATAATGCCGGACATTGGTTTCTGGCTTGCCCATTTGCAGGAAATGACAATAAGCTGCACCCAAGGCATCCGTAGCATCCATGAATTTCGGCATATCCTCGTCACTGATGTGCAGCATCCTTTGCAGCATGCCCGCCACCTGTTCCTTGGAAGCCTGTCCCTGTCCCGTAATGGCCATCTTGATTTTCAGAGGGGCATACTCATGAATCGGCACATCATGATGGATAGCTGCAGCAATGGCTACTCCCTGAGCCCGCCCCAATTTCAGCATAGACTGAACGTTCTTTCCGAAGAAAGGAGCCTCGATGGCCATCTCATCCGGGAGATACTCATCAATGATACCGGTAACACGCTCGAAGATTTTACCCAATCGGAGATAAGGATCACTCTCCTTGCGCATATCGATGACACCCATGACTACCAGCTGAGCCTTATTGCCTGTCACCCTGATGACCCCATAGCCCATCACATTGGTTCCAGGGTCAATACCAAGAATGATTTTTTCTACTTTATTCATCGATCCATATACGGATTATGAGCGAGTTCTTCGCCGATGCTCGTTGCCTGTCCATGTCCTGGCAATACTTTTACATCATCAGGCAACTGGGCCAGAAAACGAAGACTGTTGATAATCTGGAACATAGAACCGCCTTTAAAATCTGTTCTGCCAATAGAACCACGGAAAAGTGTATCGCCCGTAAAGGCTACCTTTTCTTCTGCACAGTAGAATGTGACTGAGCCACGGGAATGACCAGAAGTGAGGATGATTTCAAACTGATGGTTTCCGAAACGGATCACTTCATTTTCTTCAAAGAAATGACCTACAGGAGGAAAATCGTAATCCAACTGCATCTGATAGAAAACCTCAGCCTGCTGCTTCAGGTTCTTCATCAGACTCTCATCTGCTGCCGACACTTCCGGTTTCAAACCAAAAGTTTCATGGATTGTATTGTTGCCGAAATTATGGTCAAGATGTCCATGGGTTACAAGAAGATGAACCGGTTGAAAGTTATTCTCCTTGATATAATTGACGATGGCTGTTCTTTCTTCCGGATAAAAAGCTCCGCAATCAATGATGACACACTCTCGGGTTTCATCACTTACCACATAGCAATTCTCCTGAAGCATGTTAACTTCGAATTTTTCAATATGTAACATCGAATATTCTTTTAAATAATTAGAAACATTTGTATAATCAAAACTCTTAAGAGAGACTTTGCAATGAAAGACTCCATTATTAATTCAGCATGATGATATCACGCCGGCACATATACCAACTGCTTATCCTGCTTGAACCATTCTTCCTCAAAGAAATCACTCAACGGAGTTATCTCTGCAATATTTTTATATTGTTTCAATTCTTCTTGAAGATTTCCACCTTTCAGGCAAAGAAGACCATTAGGGAGGGAATTTTGCTGGGATTTTTTGAAATTCTTCTTGATAATTTTCATTAAATCAGGAAGTTGCATCACCGCACGACTGACCACAAAATCATATTTTCCCTTTTCTTCCTCACCGCGAATATGCTCCGCCTTCAGATTTTCCAGTCCAATAGCAGCTGCTACCTCAGTACAAACCTTGATTTTCTTGCCAGTTCCATCAATCAATTTGAAT
>CAMBBY010000291.1 GCA_945863825.1 uncultured Prevotella sp.
GTGATACGTGGTTCGATATCCTTTGCCTCGAAAGTCAACTCTTTGTCGAAGACAGCATCATCGCCACTCTTCAAGGTCTTCCAGTAAGCCACAGCCTTGTCCCACTCTTCACCCTTAGGTGCATATTCACGGCCCTTGATATACTCGAATGTGGTCTCATCAGGAGCTACAAAGCCACCACGGGCTCCCATCTCGATAGAGAGGTTGCAGAGGGTGAGACGACCTTCCATTGACATATCCTTCACTACATCGCCACTGTACTCAACGAAGTAACCGGTAGCACCTGAAGTAGTGAGCTGGCTCATCAGACAAAGTGCTACATCCTTGGCGGTAACACCCTTGCTGAGCTTGCCGTTGATGCTGATGCGCATAGACTTTGGCTTGCTCTGGAGAATACATTGTGAAGCCATCACCATCTCCACCTCAGAAGTACCGATACCAAAGGCTACGGCACCCATTGCACCGTGGGTTGAAGTATGAGAATCACCGCAAACAATGGTCATACCAGGAAGAGAAAGACCCTTCTCAGGACCAACCACGTGAATGATACCATTATCCTTGGTATTCATGGCAAAGTGAGTTACGCCAAAATCAGCGGTGTTCTTTGCCAAGGTATCTACCTGTTTCTTTGAGATAGGATCCTCGATTGGTTTATCCTGATCGTGAGTAGGAGTATTGTGGTCAGGCATACAGAAAATCTGGTCTGGGCGGAACATCTTGAGTCCGCGTGCTCGCATACCAGCAAAAGCCTGAGGTGATGTAACTTCGTGACAGTAAAGACGGTCGATGTAAAGCTGTGTAGGACCGTCTGGTACAATCTGGACAACATGCTTGTCCCAAATCTTGTCGAATAATGTATTCATTATGCTAATGTTTAATATTTATAGTTTAAGTTTAATGACAAGTCAAGATATATATATAAACTGAATAACTATCTCACCTTGAACTTGTTAATACAATCAATATAAGCCTCTACAGAAGCTGTCACAATATCGGTATCAGCACCGAAGCCATAGTAAACATGACCATCGTATTCTACCTGCATGTGAACCTTACCTACATCATCAGAGCCCTTATCAATAGCCTGAATAGTGAACTCCTTGAGGTTCATTTCCTTGGTAATCACCTTCTTGAGAGCACGGATAGCAGCATCCACAGGACCATTACCAGAAGATGCAGCCTCGAACTTCTGCCCAGCAATATTGAGACCAATACTTGCCACACTCTTGACGCCCTTACCGGTAGTAACCTGCAACCAGTCGAGCTGAACACCATGCTTGTCAGCAGAATCAGCACCAGCGAGCATCAACACATCCTCGTCAGTAACCTCTTTCTTCTTATCAGCCAACTGGAGGAACTTCTTGTAAATCTTATCGAGTTTCTCTTCATCGTCCACATTGACACCATTTACATGGAGACGATACTTCAATGCCGCACGACCAGAGCGAGCTGTCAATACGATAGCATTATCATCCAATCCCACATCCTTAGGATCAATAATCTCATAAGTCTGAACATTCTTCAACACACCATCCTGATGGATACCAGAAGAGTGAGCAAAAGCATTACGGCCCACGATAGCCTTGTTAGGCTGAACAGGCATATTCATGAGACTGCTCACCATGCGAGACATCGGAACAATCTTAGCCGTATTTATATTGGTATCAATATTGAGATGCTTATGACACTTCAGAATCATGGCAATTTCCTCAAGAGAAGTATTACCAGCACGTTCACCGATACCATTCATCGTAACCTCCACCTGACGGGCACCATTCAACACACCTTGGAGCGTATTGGCAGTTGCCATACCGAGATCATTATGACAGTGAGTAGAAATACGGGCATTTTCAATACCATCCACATGCTCCATCAGATACTTGATTTTATTACCATATTCCTCAGGAAGGCAATAGCCGGTAGTATCAGGAATATTCACAACCGTAGCACCAGCCTTTACGACCGCCTCTACCACGCGAGCCAGATACTCATTATCCGTACGTCCAGCATCCTCCGCATAGAATTCCACATCCTCGACGTATTTTTTAGCATACTTTACAGCAGCAACAGCACGCTCGATGATTTCTTCACGATTAGAATTGAACTTATATTTGATATGGCTATCGCTTGTACCAATACCCGTATGAATACGCTTATGCTTAGCATACTTCAAAGCCTCGGCAGCACAGTCAATATCTTTCTCCACCGCACGAGTAAGGGCACAAATCGTAGGCCAAGTCACGGCTTTAGAAATCTCCACAACCGAATTGAAATCACCTGGACTAGAGATAGGGAAACCAGCTTCGATAACATCAACGCCGAGTAGCTCCAACTGCTTTGCCACTTGAATTTTTTCCACTGTGTTCAACTGACATCCAGGCACCTGCTCACCATCTCGCAGGGTTGTGTCGAAAATAAATAATCTGTCACTCATATCAATATCTTTTTTTATTATTCTATACCCAAGAAGACAACCGAAGTTTTTAACAAAAAAGCCTTTCGCACTTCTATACGGAAGTGGAAAGGCTTATTATATCATAATCCATGAACTATACGCATACCTCATCACTTCCGCCTACATACTGCAGTCGAAGTCGAATAATAATGCTGCTAATGTTCAATGTTTCAATTGCCATAATTCTTATTTTTTAATTTACGATTGCAAAGGTAATATATTTATTCGATATAAACAAACAATTTATCACTTTTTTAATCTAAAAGATAACAATTTAGTATTCGAAGCGTAAATTTATACCCAAAATCGTAATATTTGTGCATATTTAGAAAGGCAAGTCGCCTGGAGGTGGAGGTAATTCGCCTCCTCCATTCATACGTGAACCTATAATTTCACCACCACCATCAGCGACTGGTGATGAAGTTGCCGCCTCAGTAGGATCCTGGAAACGGGTAAACTCGCCACGGAAGTTGAGCAACACATCTCCCGTAGAACCTTTACGGTGCTTGGCGATAATGATCTGTGCCATACCATGGAGATCGTTTCCCTTTTCATCCTGATAGATGTGATAATACTCCGGACGATGCACAAAGAGTACCATATCGGCATCCTGCTCGATGGCTCCCGACT
This sequence comes from uncultured Prevotella sp., assembly GCA_945863825.1. Taxonomy (GTDB): domain Bacteria; phylum Bacteroidota; class Bacteroidia; order Bacteroidales; family Bacteroidaceae; genus Prevotella. The sequence goes on from CAMBBY010000291.1 coordinate 3,086, forward strand.
CACGGAGGTCACTCAACTGTGGGCGTTTTCCTTCAAGTCCCTCACGGTTTTCTACGTTACGGCTCAACTGAGACAAAGCCAAGACAGGAATATCCAACTCCTTGGCAAGTCCCTTGAGAGAACGGGAAATGGTAGAGACCTCCTCCTGTCGGCTGCCGAATTTCATACCGTTGGCATTCATCAGCTGCAAGTAGTCAATCATGATAATCTTGACACCTTTTTCGCGCACCAATCGGCGAGCCTTGGTTCTCAATTCAAACACCGAGAGGCCCGGTGTATCGTCCACATAGATAGGAGCATCGGTCAATCTGCCGATTCTCTTGTCCAGTCGTTCCCAGTCAGAAGGATCCAGCTGACCATTCAGAATCTTACGTCCAGAGACCTCGCATACATTACTGATAAGACGGTTGACCAGCTGGACGTTGTTCATTTCAAGCGAGAAG
>CAMBBY010000292.1 GCA_945863825.1 uncultured Prevotella sp.
GATTCGCCTTAGTCTCGTGGGCTCGGAGATGTGTATAAGAGACAGGTCTCCTACCTAAGCTTACCATATCATACATGAAATGAGGATAATCCAAACCGCCCACATAAGCCTTGACAGCTCCAGTCTTCGGATCCATACTCATGAAACCACTACGCAGGAAGCCTTTGTAATATCTGATGGAATCGAGCGGACTCATCAAGGTATCAATATCTCCATGATAAGTGAACACCGTCATTTCAATTTTCTTGTGGAAAGCCTCTTTGATTTCCTCTGGTGTGCATCCCGCGGCCTTCATCGTACGCCAGCGCTCACTCTGGGTAATAGAACGGTTCAGAATATAACGTATCTGCTGAGGAGTCAACTTATCTGAATAAGGAGAACTAGGCTTTGGCTTATTTTCCTTATCAAAAGCTGGCTGAAGATAACGGGCAACATGCTGATAAACAGCTTCTTCTGCATACTTCTGCATACGACTATCGATGGTAGTAAACACCTTCAGTCCATCAGAATAAACATTGTATGGCGAACCGTCTTTCTTGAAATTTTTATTGCACCAGCCATAGAGAGGATCTGTATCCCAGGCTATGGAATCGGCAACAAACTGCACATTGTTCCACGAAGGATAGTCTGTACGAACAGGACGTTTTGCCATCATGTACCGGCGCAAGAATTCCCTTAAATAAGTAGCCGTACCATCCTTATGATCAGTACGATGGAAGTTCAGCGTCAAAGGTTCACCTGAATAGTTCTGATACTCAGCACGGTCCATATAACCAGCCTTCACCATCTGCGAGAGGACAACATTACGACGCTCCTTGGCACGTTCAGGATAACGTACCGGATTGAAGAGCGATGGGTTCTTACAAAGACCAATCAAAGTAGCAGCTTCACACACCGTCAGATCCTTCGGTTCCTTATTAAAATAGGTATTAGCTGCCGTCTTGATACCGACAGCATTGTGCAAGAAATCAAAATAGTTGAGATAGAGAGCAATAATCTCCTCTTTGGTATAATAACGTTCCAACTTGATGGCAATGACCCACTCTATTGGTTTCTGGAGCATTCGCTGAGCAGCACTTTGCGCAGTACTACTATACAACTGTTTAGCCAACTGCTGAGTAATGGTAGAACCACCTCCAGCATTAGTCTGCCCCAAAATACCACGCTTGATGATAGCACGACCCAGCGCTCTGAAGTCAATACCAGAGTGCTCATAAAATCGCTCATCCTCAGTAGCCACCAAAGCCTGAACCAGATAAGGCGACATTTTCTTATAAGGTATCACAATTCTGTTTTCCTTATTCAGATTCCATGTACCGATAACCTTACCGTCAGAAGAATATACCTGAGTCGCAAAGCGGTTGATCGGATTCTGCAAATCTTCAATATCCGGCATATAGCCAATCCAGCCAAACCAAATGGCAAAGAATCCAACAATTGCAGAAACAATACCTCCAGCAAGAAGCGCCCACAAAATATGTATGAAACGTTTTCTCATCCCTAATTAAATTATATTTCAAATATCATTTCTTGATAATTTGTGCAAAATTACACAAAAAAAGTTGTTACGCAAAAGAAATCAAGGAAATTTTGCATATTCCAAATAATAATGTTAACTTTGTCGGCAGAAAAAAAGACTTAGATGCTTATGGCAAGAAAACTATATCCTTTAGGAATACAGACATTTGAGAGAATCCGCAAGGAAGATAAACTCTATATAGACAAGACGGAATATATCTACCACATGACTCATACCAGTGGTAACATGACGACCATCATGCCGTTGCTCTACCAAAGTGATTACATCACCATCAAAGATTACAACCAGGAGTATAATTATTATATCCTCGACATTCCAAACAAAGAGGTAAAAGATGTTATACATCATTTTTACTTTGCTCACAGACGACTTAGTAGATGTGGAGGTACATACCCCAAAAGGCAGAGTTGACATTGTTCTCCTGACCAAGACCAATCTCTACCTCATAGAATAGAAACTAAATCAGGATGCCCAGACTACAATGCAGCAGATCAACCTCAAGAACTACCGCCAGCGTTTCGCTTTAAGCGAGAAGCCAATTACCAAGATAGGCGTCAACTTTGACGGCACGACAAGGAACATCACAGACTGGGTAATAGAATGAGAAAACGAAGAAGGCATCCTCATAATGATGCCTTCTTACCAGGAAGGCTCTCGGCATGGAACTTCTGACAGATGTGACTCCATCAATAGATACCTATTATCTGTTTCGCCGCCGCATCTGCGAATATCAGGAAAGAACTGGCATTGACATGTATGCAGATGGTGCCTATCAAAGTCCAGACAATCGAAAGTTTGCAAAGAACCACAATGCCATGCAGCTCAAGACTGGCAAGATGCAAAGTAGACTCAGTTATTTTCATTCAAATCTAATCATCTTAGCTAATTGCAAAAAATAGTCATTCGACCAAATATCCAACTCTTTTGGATTTCTCACAAAAGGCAAGACATCAGCCTTTACTTGATTAATGTCTGCTGTAGCAAGCCGTTCGTTCAACTTTTGCAGGAAAGTTTCCTTGTCAAGCTCTTCCTGATCGAATTGCAAGGCTCTTTCGCACAAATGGGTAAAGTCAAGAGAGATATTATGGCGAACATACCATTCGAAGTCATACCAGTCACGTCCCTTTACCCTGTTCTTCCAAGCACGATATACCAAGGCGTGCATCTTTCCTGCAAAGAGAGTTGGCAAGGTGAAACAGCGTGTCATGAATGACTGGGGGAGCAGAAGCAACTTCTGCTCTGTTTTGAATTTCAATGGAGGTTGGGTGTCAACTTCTATCTTTATCTTAACAGATTTCTCCGTTTGAAATGTAATATCATATACATCTGTGTTGTCTTTCAGAAAGGCAGACTCCACCTTGCCAAAATTCTTTTTGTCCTTCTTTCTGATCTCAACCTCTCTGCCCACCAACGCGAATTGGTCAATGATAGGCTGAAAGTATTGGGTAAAGTCAAAGTTCTCATTTGGAGCAAGCAAGGAAAAATCCATATCCTCTGAGAAACGCTGCAATCCATGGAATATGCGCAAGCATGTTCCACCATAGAAAGCAGCCTCATTGAAAAAGCCACCATTGTAAAGCCCTGCAAGAATAACCTGCTGATTGACCTCAAAAATAGCATTGCGCTTTTACAGCTCAGTCGTTATATCATAGCCCGAAAGCATTTGATTGAATATTTCGTTTGTGCTCATTTTCTTAAATATTTAATTAGAGTTTCTATGGATTTAGACTTCTTGCCAACCTGAGTGTATCGCTCAAATATACTTATGTCCATATCCTTAAAATCATCCATTTCCATTCGGAGGTCCTCTTCCAAATAGACCTCAACATCTTTCAAGTAGCGTAAATTAACCTTGGGAGAATTAGCAATCAAATCGCAAAGTGCTTTTTCGGGGGTTGCCATCAGAAAGGCGTAACTCTGCCTATTGATACCTCAGTTCGGGATAAGAAATAGTGCCTAAAAAAGTTGGTAATCTCCGATAT
>CAMBBY010000293.1 GCA_945863825.1 uncultured Prevotella sp.
CACAAGGAGTATCGTCGGCAGCGTCAGATGTGTATAAGAGACAGTGTATATATAGCCTGAGGTCTTTCCTCGGGTGCAAAGATACGACAAAAAATCTGTAACACGCATTACATTCTATTACAATTTCATTTCAAAAGCAAGTAAAAAGTGTGACGGGAATCATTACTGCCTGATTCCTTCAAATGATTTTGACCGGAAATGACTTTGACCAAATGACCGGATTGCCATCTGCCTTCCTTGATGACCGGATTTTGCCGCCTATGACGACCGAGGTTGGTCGTAAATGAAGACCGGGCTTGGTCATCATAGACGACCGGCTTGGGTCGTAAGCGCACCACCCTTTTACAGACCATGCCAAAACACGAAAGCGGTCATTTGGTCAAAGTCATTTCCGGTCAAAATTGTCTGCACACTGCGGTGGACAAGACAGGGTGCTTGTCCTCATCGACAAACACCCTGACTTCATCACAAATATAAATGCAATCTATTAAATAAAAGTGTAAATGGTTTAAAACTCATCCCATGCTTCCCAGGAATTATAGCCTTTGGAGCCCATATTAACATCTTCATCGGTATCATCGATGTCTTTTTTTCCTTCACCTGGCAATACAGACTCTCCATTTTTTTGTATAGAGCCATCGAGAAGATTAGTTTCCATGACGGTTTCCATGATGGTAATCGCTGGAGTAATATATTTCATTTTCATGATTTGTCGTTTCATTAATTATTTAACCATAAATTTCTGTCCGTTCTTGACATAAATGCCTGCAGGCAAACCTGCTGCATCACCATTAGCACTTACCATCTTGCCTTCGAGGTTGAAGACAGGTGTCAATGTATCTGTACCGGCAACAATCGTTACATCCTCTATACCTGTTGTCTCGTCGAAATTCTCACCACCGAAGACAGAAGCCTGCTTAGAACCTGCAGGCAGAGGAGTCGACTTGTCAATACCGAAGAAGTTGTTATAGTCATCCCTACCGCCATTACGGTCGTTGGTCTGTACCAAACTCTTGTTAGGCTTCCAGGTTGAGGTATTACCAGTATAGAATCTGAACTTATAAACAGGATCAGACTTGGTATTGGCATAAACATAGCTATACTGAGGGATGGTCACCTTGGTAGCTCTAGCATTCTCGTTACCCAAGTAGTTGCCTACGAAACGATATTCCTTAGTTTCTGATGCCTGTCTCGACTGTACTGTGGTAGCAGACTGAACAACAGTTGGCAGAGGATTACCCTCAACAGCCTCATAGTTCTTTACTACAAAGACTGCATCCTGGTTAGACTGCCCACCATTGTATGGCTTGATCATATACGACTCGTGTGCCCAGAGTACAACATCGTCATCTGCTACATTGTCTTGCGCAGTAGCAATATCCGCACTCCACATTCCGTTAGCATCCTTCATTTTGGTTCCATCAGCATTCTTTGTGCTATGTTTCAAAACGTCCTGAGTAAAGTAAAGCACAATCTTATTCTTGCCATTAACACCAAGATCTCGTGTCACCTCATTGAAAAGGCAGAGCTGAGTGTCTGCGCCGAAGGTATCAAGCACCTGCTTCTTGGTCATATTGAAAGGAACACAGAGTGTCCACCACTGACCTGGCTTCATCGTAATCTTGTATTCTGGAGTTGACTTGCTGTCGCCGTTTACCAAGACAAAGCGACGAGTACCCATGTGGGCTATCTTGCGAAGTTCGTCCTCTGTATACTGACCTTCACCCGTGCCTACTACAAAGCCAGCTTCTTTCAGTGTGGCATAATCTTCTTCTGTAAGGTTAGAACGATATTTAGTCACACCATCCCAATTATAACCATAGGAGTTGACAATATAAGAACGAACCCACTGGCTCTGGCTTGGCCAAATATACTGACGTCCCAAGTAAGTATCCTGATAACCATAGTCAACTTTAGTACCAATATATGGAGCATTCGACATTCCCTTCTTAAATTCAGGATCTGCGCCTTCCTTTCCTACTGCAAGAGGAGTATTGGCATAATCCCAAGTACCACCTTCAGGGCATGTTTCATACGTACGAGAAGTATCTGTAAAGTCCTTGGCATCTTCATCTGATGTAGAAGAAGGATAATGCATGATACAGAAGTAAACTCTACCATTTTTGTAGTTCTCACGATTAGCAAAGCCTTCACCCTTTGCATCATCACGCAAATTACCAGAAGAAGGGTCGAATCCACTATTACCCATCAAGGTGTGTGCAGAGAAAGCTGTACCTTCACCCCAGTTTGAATAAAAGATAGCTTTACCTACTGGCATCAGAGGTGCCTTAGTACCCTGAAAGTAAACATCCTGATACTGACGGAAGTTAAAGGCGAAAGGACCAATATACTTCACGCTGGCAGGAATCATCAATACTGTTTCTGTCTGCTCAGAAGTCAGAGCAAAGGCAGAATTACCAATGAAGCGCAGTTTCTCATTGAATACAAGATTGGTAATATTCAAACCATAGAAAGCGCCATCATCTATCTTGTCAAGATTCTCAGGGAATGAAATACTTGTCAAACCTGTACCCACAAAAGCCTCCTTACCAATGTATGTCAGGTTAGCGCCCAATTCAATGCTTGCCAATTTACCAGCATACAAGAAAGCTTCTTCACCAATCTCTGTCAAAGAGTTTGGCAGAGTTACATTGGTCAAGAGAGTCACACCACCACCCGTATAAAATGTATTAGCACCTATCTTCCCATATCCTTCAGGTACGATGACATGAGTGAGTTTAAAATTTTGTCCTTGCAAATAAAAAACCACCTGAGCAGGAGTCTCCTTGCTCTCATTCAGAGGCAATGTTAATGTTTCAAGCGCAGAGTATCCTTGTGCACCATTCGCAGCAAAAGTTTCCTTAGAGAAATCTTTGCATGTAGCTGCCCCCAAATCAAGGGTTGTCAAAACAGAATTAGCAGTAGCAGAAGGATACAGAATAGCCTTTACAATATCCTTATCGATTGTCATGGCACCTGTACCTGTGTTTACGAACTTAATCGTTTCAAAGGTGTTAGATTTTGTCAACTTATATTTCAGCATCTCAGCCAAAGTTTCTGTAGGATGCTCAAGATAACCCATGCGAATCAAATCTGCCTCATTAATTTCTCTATATTGAGACCAATTTCCTAAAAAATAATAATAGCTCTCAGTGTCTTTATATTTTGCATCAGCAGCCAATTTCACATATTTATTATCAGAAACGACATACAAATTGTCTATTTTGTCGCTCTTGAAGGTTACATTAGTCAAAGATGTGGTATAATAATTACCCTTCTTGAAATCGGCCATAAGGATACGACCAGATTTATCTTCTGTAGTAGAATATTTAGAATATTCATTACCATCCTCCCATCTATTTCCTAAATCTACCTTGTCAGAAGTTTGAACCGCTTTCCAAGTATTTCCCCAGTCTGTGGTGTAAAACAAACCACCTATCTTATCCTCATTCCAAGAATAAGCAACATCTGTCTCTTATACACATCTGACGCTGCCGACGATACTCCTTGTGTAG
>CAMBBY010000294.1 GCA_945863825.1 uncultured Prevotella sp.
CATACGAGATTCGCCTTAGTCTTGTGGGCTCGGAGATGTGTATAAGAGACAGGCACAAACTGATCTATCTTCTTATCCAGCAGGAATGCATTCAACTGATAGTCCAGCGGTTTCACATAGTAGAATTTTCCTCTTACCTTCTTGCGCATCCACTTCGGAGTGGTCCACATCATCGATTTGGTAGTCACGCTGTCTGGTATCATTGCCTTGCTGCCACCTACAAGCGGATAGGTAAAAAGTTTATCCCCCATCGCTCCCGTTTTATGGAGGCAGGCTATTCTGAGCATAGTGAGTGAAGAATCCGTATGAGCAGACTGTGCACCCACCTCCAGCGCTTCCTGATATTTTCCTTCACACATCAAACTTTCCATCCGCATGCGATAGTGGAACACATCATTACCATTGCCGATAAGAATCACCAGAAGAATCATCACATCCAGAGAAAGCACATTGATCCAAGTACATCTGGACAACCAGAGACCTTTCTGAATATCCGGTTCGTATGCTTCCAGTTGACGGATTACCCACATTATTCCCGAATAAAGAATCAGAAGCAACGGAAAAAGCCAGCACCAGCTACCCAATGAATGGTAGGTATCAATATCCGTAGGAATATCCGTGATGATAGCGAGTATCAGCAAAGATGGAAAATACGTCAATGCATGAAATCGTTTCTTCACCCGCGTGATGGCAAAAACGCCGCATTGAAGAAGAAACAGGACAAGGGTAGTCAGGATAGGAAACAGTACATAGTTGTACTGAGTCATTCCACCCGATAAAGCATGTTGAGCTACTGCCAACAGATCCTGTTGGTAGCAGCTCAAATAGAGATATGTAAATACTATAAAGATGATAGCACACGTCAGACGCATCTTGGTGGTACTATTTCTTTTCTTTTCCATATAATTACTTTCAGTTTTTCTTTAATACGAGCGCCGAACGAGCTGGCAAATAGAGTTTTAACCACTCTTTATGCTCTTCTACATAGAGCGCATCATAATTTGTTAAATGTGTCATTGTATCATCATTCAGACCATTTCCTCCAAATGCCACATTATCACTGTCCAGTACGATACTGTAAGAACCAGTAGGTACCAGAAAGCCATAATCGGTAAATGATTTGGTAGGTGAGAAGTTGAAAACAAACAGCAGTTCGCCTCTCATGAAAGCAAGCACCTGGTCACCATCATTGTGCCAGATTTCCTGAACTGGAGTCTTATGGAAATTCTTCTCACTCTTGATAACGTTGATCATTTCACGATCGAAGTCACCCAGATAATGATAACACAAATCCTTATTATCTACAAGGTTCCACTGACGACGGGCATACTTGTAACTCCATCCGTTTCCTTCTCTTGGGAAGTCAATCCACTCTGGATGACCGAACTCATTACCCATAAAATTCAGATATCCACCATTGATAGTAGAAGCCGTCACCAGTCTGATCATTTTATGCAGAGCAATTCCGCGATGTGCCATATCATTCTCATCTCCTTTCTTGAAATGCCAGTACATATCAGCATCTATCAGTCGGAATATGATCGTCTTGTCACCCACAAGTGCCTGGTCATGACTCTCACAGTAAGAGATAGTCTTCTCATCCTTACGGCGGTTCTTTACCTCCCAGAATATGCTGCTTGGCTTCCATGCCTCATCTGGCAATTCCTTGATGGTCTTAATCCAGAAATCAGGAATATTCATTGCCATGCGATAGTCGAAACCATATCCGCCATCGGTAAACTTGGCTGCCAATCCTGGCATACCACTCACTTCCTCTGCTATGGTGATTGCATTCTTGTTTACCTCATGAATCAGGCAGTTGGCAAGAGTCAGATAGCAGATGGCATTGTCATCCTCATGTCCGTTGAAGTAATCAGCATAGCAGGTGAAAGCCTCGCCTAGACCATGACTGTAATAGAGCATGGATGTAACACCGTCGAAACGGAAACCATCAAAATGGAACTCATTAAGCCAGAACTTGCAGTTGCTCAGGAGGAAGTGGATAACTTCATCCTTGCCATAGTCGAAGCAGAGACTATCCCAGGCCGGATGCTCATGGCGGTCACCAGGATAGAAATACTGGTTAGGATCGCCAGCTAAGTTACCCAGACCTTCCACCTCATTCTTGACAGCGTGAGAATGAACGATATCCATAATCACAGCGATACCCTTCTGATGAGCCGTATCAATGAGATCCTTCAATTCTTCAGGAGTACCGAATCGGCTGCTGGCAGCAAAGAAACTACTTACATGATAGCCGAATGAACCATAGTATGGATGCTCCTGAATAGCCATAATCTGGATACAGTTGTAACCATCCTTGATGATACGTGGCAGAACATTTTCCTTAAACTCTGTATAGGTACCCACTTTTTCAGCATCCTGCCCCATACCGATGTGACATTCGTAAATCAAGAGCGGAGTCGTCTTTGGCTTGAAAGTTTTCTTCTTCCATACGTATGGTTCCGGATTCCAAACCTGTGCAGAGAAAATCTTGGTTTTTTCATCCTGTACCACTCTTCTTGCCCAAGCAGGAATGCGCTCACCTTCTCCACCTTCCCAGTGAACTTTCATCTTGAAAAGATCACCATGCTTCAACGCTTTCTCAGAGAGCTTGAGTTCCCAGTTTCCTGTACCCTGAATACGTTTAGCACGATACTTTGGCGACTCTTTCCAGTCATTGAAATCACCAATCAGATAGATATCAGTAGCATTAGGAGCCCACTCACGGAACACCCATCCACGATCAGTTTTATGCAGACCGAAATACTCGTAGCCATTGGCGAAATCATTCAAGGTCTGCTTACCATTCTTAGTCAGTTGATTCAATTTCCACAGAGCATGATCATGTCTTCCCTTAATTGCATCCTCATAAGGTTCGAGATAGGAGTCATTCTTCACCAAACCGATATGTTTAGGAGCTGCAGTAGTCTTCACTGCCTTTTTTGTTGCAGTAGTTTTTACTGCCTTTTTAGCAGCGGTTTTCTTGCCGCTTTCTGCTTTTTTTGTTGCCATATACTTATGATTTTAGATTAGCTATAGAGAAAGAAATCTGCGAGTAACAGATTCCGTCTTAAACTTTGATTGATTTTCAGTTTATGCCTTGATTTTGAAGATAGCCTTGTGGATATCGCCTGTACCGATGCATGGCTGATGCCCATCCTGAGGAGCGAAAATAGCAAATTCACCAGGCAGACAGGTTACATAAGCAGAAGCCACAGCACCAGGATATTTGGTTACGTCTTTTTCTGCATTGTATTCTGCCTCAGGCAATTTAGCCAAAGGAAGATAACCATAAGTCTCTTCGTTGTCAAGAGGTATCTGGATATCAAGCATATTCTTGTGAGTTTCAAATACAGCTTCATCCACAGTTTTTCCATGAGCTGTTGTTATATTTACAAACAAGTCATTACCCACGATGGAATGCTTGCCGTCTTCCAATTCATTCAAATCGTTCTCTTTCAAGAACTTAACAACCTCTGCAAAGAGAGGATTCAGAGAAAC
>CAMBBY010000295.1 GCA_945863825.1 uncultured Prevotella sp.
CTACACAAGGAGTATCGTCGGCAGCGTCAGATGTGTATAAGAGACAGTGACAAGCCTACGGAGATGCAGACAGATGACGACATGATGAAATATCGCAAGGTAGGGGTGAAGAACGTTAACTTCAATTCATCTCCTGAGTTTGTGAAGGCTGTAAAGATGGAGACCGACTGTGATTTGGAACGAGAAATGAGTGGTGTGAAGGTTATCCGCAAGCAACTCTATTCCAAGGAAGAGCGCATTGCCCGTGCCTTATCGGTATTAGAAAAGAACGCTGCCATCACTCTCGGTGATTATGCCTACATCAACGATATGAGCCGCACCGCTGCTTCCCTCGAATTGAAGGAGATAACCCAAGACCCGACATCACCTATCCGCTCGATTGGAAGAGGAAGCCACAAGGTTTGGGTGAAGCGCATGGAATGATGGTTAAGAAAATAACCAATATATGTAAGAAAAAAGCTTTGAGATTTTGAAGTTTCAATTCTTTTTCTTATCTTTGTCGCAGTTAAACTAAATGGATAGAGTTATGATGATATTGAAAAACGAACATCTTGAAGATGAGGTTTTAAATGCGATACGTTTGAAAGCGGAATCGATTATGCCGAAAGATGCCAAGGTCATTCTTTTCGGGTCAAGGGCGCGAAGAGATGCGAAGGCAGATTCCGACTGGGACCTCCTTGTGCTTCTGAACAAGGATAAGATAGATGAGCAAGATCATGATGATTATACTTATCCGTTTTGGGAATTGGGTTGGAAAATCAATCAGATGATTCACCCGATAGTGTATTCAATGAAAGACTGGAATAGCAAAATTGGCAGTCCTTTTTATAATAACGTTGAAGAGGAAGGACTGCAGTTATGTTAATATTTTATTAAAAGCGCGTGTTAATAGTCTTATTTATAGGAAAATATGTTATTTTGCACTGTTAAATAGATGTTTAATTTAAAGTCCAAATAATTATGGAGCAAATTACTATAGATTTTAAGAACGCTTTTGATTGTTCCAAGAAGGAAAAGTCGAAGGTTTGTCGCTCTGGCCATGTGCGTGCGGTTCGTTTTATGGATGATAAAAAGCATAATAGACCACAAGTGTATGAGGACGATTTGCTGGAAGCTATTATGGATGTAAAGAGGGGGAATGTCAAGAACTTCGATACATTGGAGGATATGATGAAATATCTGGATGCTTAGGCATGAGTATAAGATGCCGTATTAAGAAGTAATACATCAACAAATTTATTGGGATTTGCAAGAAAATCGGAAAGTTTCTTGCAAATCCCAATTCTTTTTATTACTTTTGCAGATGTCTTGCTGTGGATGGTTGGCGATGAGTCGCTGGCTAAGTAAAAGTCCATGGCTTGGCCTATCATAATAAGAAAGACGTTCTCTACGTTTTCTTCTGACTCTTCGAAATTCGCAAAATTTAATATGGTGTTCAGAGGGAGACAGCAGTGGGCGTCTACCCACTGTGTATATACACATGGCATAGGTGTGCCCCTTCGTCTGAAGGGGTACGCTCTGTGCTATCATATATATACCCGTTAGGCGTAGGCATCTGTTGCTTCTTATCCTTGACACCATAGGACCGCGAATCCTCGAAGAGCAAGGGTTATGTAAGTGATAGATTCCCTACGCCTTCCTTTTTGATAGCTAATCAGTTAAACAATTCCTTATCTTGCGATGAGGCTGGACTAGAATCAAAATAATCTTTTAAAATCAGATGGTTTCTGCTTTCGGGAATCGGTGGAGTAATAGGATGGCAAGGCTTTGCTATGCTCCCATCGGCAACGGAAGTTATGGCAAAGAAACTGCAACTCAGCTATAAGGAAATCGAATCCCGATTGGAATCGTTTAAAACTAAAGTGGTGCCAGCCTCTGAGGTTGGCTATGAGATACTGAAGGCTTTTGGTAAAAGCGAAAAGGATGTGTCGAGATACAAGGAAGGAAAGGGTATCTTGAAGACATTCGACGGCTTGCTTATCAAAGGCTTGTTCTGCTATCAGGCTGAAGATACGTTGCATCTTACCACCAGGTTGGAGGCATTGAAGACTGATGCTCAGGTAATGAAGGCTGCACCGAAGATTATTGCGGTGAGCGATGGTGAAACCCTCCTGGCTTATGATACTCGTGAGAATGATACTTACGAGCAGAAACTTGTCAAGATGCACAGCGACTTTGGCTTCTTCTATCCTTTGATGAACGTGGAGCGAGTACACACTACGGCAGAAAACCCTGCCGATGTGAAGGCTGCTGAGAAACTTGCCAAGCTGCATGATGAGATTCGTGCTTATAACGAATATAATAGTGATGACGACTTGCACGACCTCAATATCTTCATTACCCGCCTGCTCTTCTGTTTCTTTGCCGAAGACACAGGTATCTTTGCCGAAAATCTCTTTACCAACTTTATCAAGCAATTTACCAAGGAAGATGGTTCCGATCTCGGCGAGATGCTGGGTCAGGCATTCCAGGTGATGAATGTGCCAAACAAGGAGCGTTTGGAAGAACTTACCAAGGAAATCAATCAGTTTCCTTACGTGAATGGCGGTCTTTTTGCCTCTGACATTCCTATCCCAAAGATGGGTTATAAGGCTAGAAAGATTATCATCGAATGCGGAGACTTGGATTGGAAGGATATCAATCCGGATATTTTCGGTAGTATGATTCAGGCGGTGGTGAATCCTGATGTGCGTGCCAAGGAAGGTATGCATTACACCAGTGTGCCTAATATCATGAAGGTAATCAATCCGCTCTTTATGGATGATTTGAGAGGGGAATATAAGAAACTGGAAGAGTTTTACGAGCAGAAGAAGAATCTGCTTGATATGAGTGCTTTGTCTCAAAATCAGTTTATTGACGAGTGCCGACCAATTATCAAAGGTTGCAACAGGTTGATGGTAAGAATGAGCAAGATGAAGTTCTTTGACCCAGCTTGTGGTAGTGGTAATTTCCTGATTATCACTTATAAGCAGTTGCGCTTGCTTGAAATGGATATTCTGCATCTCCGCAAGAAGTGTACGCAGGAGCAGATGCTCGACTTTATCGATGGTTCGTGCATCCGTTTGGAGCAGTTCTTTGGAATAGAACTTCTCGACTTCCCTCACGAAGTAGCCATGCTTTCGCTTTGGCTTGCCGAGCATCAGATGAACAACAAGTTTCACGCCGATTTCGGTGTGAATGTTGCTGCCTTGCCTTTGCATAATATCGACCAGATAAAATGTGGTAATGCCTGTAGAATGGATTGGGAGGTAGTATGCCCACATACCAAGGATGAAGAAGTGTTTGTTTTTGGAAATCCACCATATTTGGGGAGTAAATTACAAACCAAGGGACAGAAAGAAGATATAAGTTATGTCTTTGGTAAATTAAAGAATAGTAAGATACTGGATTATATCTCAATTTGGTTCTATTTGGGAGCAAAATATATTCATGAATCTAAAGCCAAGTACCTGTCTCTTATACACATCTGACGCTGCCGACGATACTCCTTGTGTA
>CAMBBY010000296.1 GCA_945863825.1 uncultured Prevotella sp.
TCTACACAAGGAGTATCGTCGGCAGCGTCAGATGTGTATAAGAGACAGGTAGAATGTGGTGCTGCTTATTCTCCATACGGACGTGGATTCACCCGCTACTTGCCTTCATTGCACTTGTGGAACCTGTTGGAGAAGCATAAGACTACCGATCAGCGTTCAGAAGCAACCTTGCTTGATCACTATGATATAGCTTCACCTGATTTGGCTAAGAATTCAAAGAATTATCCAGAGTTGCAGGATACCGCTATTTACTATTGTCCAATGGATGGTGATTCTCCAGAGGGTCAGGCTATGCAGGCTTGGGCAAAGAACAGATACCGTATCCAGTTTATGGCAGGTGGTGACATCCCTGTTTACACATCTATGGATGAGGCTACAGCCAAGCCAACAGAAGCAGCCGTGCCAACCTCAAAGGTTTATGGTGATAATCGTTACAACCTGTATAAGATTGCTGGTTGGTGCTCATACCCTGGCATCAAGAAGTTCTTGGATGATGTTTATGATCCAAACTACCCAACTCATGACATCTCCAGCCGTGATGCCATCGTGATGCGTATCCCAGAGATGTATCTCATCAAGGCAGAATGTCAGTTGGCTCTCGGTGATGGTGGTGCAGCCATGGCAACTATCAACCAGCTCCGTCAGGCGCGTGCTATCGAGGGTAAGGATAATACCTTGAGTGGTAATGCAACCATCGATACCATCCTTGAGGAGCGTGCAGTAGAGTTCTGCGGTGAGCAGATGCGCTGGTTTGATTTGAAGCGTACAGGTAAGCTTTACGAGTACGTACAGAAGTATAATGCACAGGCAGCTGACAACCTGAAGGCTGATGTCAGCAAGCATTATCTCTATCGTCCAATCCCACAGAATGAGATTGACGCTGTTCAGAACTTCACCACAGAGGTGAACAGTACGACAGGTTTCTGGCAGAACCCAGGATACTAATAGATATTTTTGGTTAGAAACACACTAGTTTTGGGCGAGCATCATCGAGGGATGGTGCTCGCTTTCTTTATTCTTAGATTCTTTGCCATTTATCTTAGGATAGTTTGGCAAGTATCTTAGGATACTTTTTAGTGTTTTACTCAAACAAAATCCCCCAGCCAATCAATTTTGGCTGGGGGACTTTGTTTGAGTGATATAGTGTTTTATATTACTTTGCAATATACTTTCTGTTGTTGTGGATATAAATACCCTTGTTGAGAGTCTGCAAATCGCTTGTAGAAGCATTCTTGATTACCAGGCGACCGCTGAGGTCATAGACATTGTTGTCATTCTTAATATTTACATCAGATGTAATACCTTTGATACCATTAGTGTTATTTTTTGTTCCTTTGAGGGTGATAACCCATGCAGCTTGAGCATCCTGTGGAGTAAAGGTCATGATTCCTGTTGCAGGTGTAGCTAATGTGATATCGTAACTGGTGTCTGTGCTTGTGGTTGTAGTACGGCTTGGAAAGCAGTATTTGTCAGAAGCATAATTGGCACCATCTAATTCGGACAAGTAGCAGATTTTATTATCTTCGTTAGTATAACCAGCAAATGTAGCAGAGGTAATTGTTACGTTTTCTGGTAAGTTGATTGTGAATTTTACTCCTTTGCTATACTTGATAGTATTGCTTTTAGCTGTGGCATAACCTTTGCCGGAAGTGATGGAACAACCATTGTTGAAATTCCATGTGGTTTCTGTTGAACCATTTGACAAATTGCAGGTGTTTGCCGCCAAAGTATAGGTAACGTTTTCTGCTTCTCCTGGAGTTGGATCTACAGTTGAACTACCTGTATAATCACCTGTGAGATTTTTTACTTCATATTGGGTAGCAATAAGCTTTCCATCCTTGCTATTTGTAATCTTGCAACCATTTTTAAATGTTATACCATCCACAAATGCAAGGAACATACCTTTTTGGGCTTCTACTTGAACATTATCTAAGGTTATGTTCTTGACATACCTTTCCGGTAAACCATAGATGTAGATAGGGAAATATCCCTTAGCACTTGTATTGTATGGAGTACCTGTAGATGTCACATTCTGAATAAGAATGTCGCGGAAGGCAGGTGTCTTTGGGGTTACTTCTGCTGCTGTGGCTTCAGATGGAATTGGCTTTGTACTCAGATCGTACCAAGTTTCGATATAAATAGGGTTTCTCACTCCTGTCATAGTACAATTACGGAAAATGAGATTATATACATCGCCACTTCTATCACGTTGTGATTTCAAGCGGAATCCACTATCTGTATTATTGAAAGTGAGGTCCTCATAAATAATATCATGCATGTTATTGGTAAAACTGCCAAATGATGCACCATGTCCTGTACCCATTTTAGAATTCCAGACGTGTACATACTGGGCATCATCATCGCAAACTACGTTGTCATCACCCGTACTGATGTTACAGTCGTATATGTTTACATGGTGTCCCCAGATAGAGATTCCGTCTGTGTTGTGTGATGGCTGTTCTGTCTTTGTATCTGAGGCAGGATTATAAATCGTCACATCATGGATAGTTGCATGGCTTGCCTTACCACTATTGCTGATAGTAAGATTTACACCTGGGGTGTTCTGAATTTTTATATTTCTAACCAAGAAACGAGAACCCTGTTCGAAACGGATCATAGCTCCTGGATTGAAAGTCTCTTTGTTGTCGCGAGCCTGCCACCATCGAGTTCCTTGTCCATCAATGATTGATGTCTCGCCTTCACCCTCAATGACAATGTCGCTTTGATTCTTATTCTTGCAACCAATGAATACAGTCTTATTATTTGGAGCCTTGCCGTATTCCACGAGCTTCAAGGTGGCTCCAGCGCAAAGGTGGAGTACAGTCTTAGACTTGATGCTGAGCACCTCGGTTGTACTTGTCATCTGGTCTGTGCTACCAAACATCCAGGTACCCGCAGGTATTACGACCATACCGCCAGTTGAAGGAACTGCATCCAGGGCTTTCTGAATAGCTTTGGTGTTATCTGCTGCCGATGTAGATGCACCATAGTCTATGATGTTAAACGTATTTGCTGATGTGATGGCTGGCAATTGTGGTAATTCAACTGCTGTCCATCCTTCAGGAGTATTCTGGGCATTTTGCTCAGAAGTAATACCAGTAAAAGTCTGAGCCTTGGCAATGCTTGGCAGAGCCAAGAGTGCTGAAAGCACGATAGTTTTGATGATTGATTTTCTCATTGTAATTTAGGCTTAATTTTTATTTGTGGCAAAATTACAACTATTCTTTATAATATAGGGTATAATCATCTCAAAATAATACGAAAACGATTACGTAGTAGAAAAAAGTGCAACGCTCAAGTCGAACATTGCACTTTCTATGTGTTTATGAATTTAACTTTTTGATTTCCTCTATAGATAATCCTGTAGATTGGGAAATGATGTCTATTGGTGTATTTAAAGCAAGAAGTTTGAGGGCGATTTCTTTGGTCTTTTCTTTTTTT
This sequence comes from uncultured Prevotella sp., assembly GCA_945863825.1. Classification (GTDB taxonomy): domain Bacteria; phylum Bacteroidota; class Bacteroidia; order Bacteroidales; family Bacteroidaceae; genus Prevotella. The sequence goes on from CAMBBY010000296.1 coordinate 3,442, forward strand.
CCTTCAGCTCTTCCTTCAGCTCTTCCTTCAGCTCTTCCTTCAGCTCTTCCTTC
>CAMBBY010000297.1 GCA_945863825.1 uncultured Prevotella sp.
AAGGCATGGTTCCACCCATTCCCCATAAACCGGGATAATAGCCTAATCCGTAGCCGCCATATCTGCCATAACCATAGGGGCCATATCCAGCATAGCGATTGTAGAAGTTATCATAGTTGTTGCTGATGCTGAGTTGTCCATATACATAAGCTTCCCAATGCTCATTGAATTTATAGCCCATGATGGCATAAAGTCCAACGTCACGATAGCTGTCGCTTCCCCAGAAAGTATTGTTGAAATATCCGCCTCCTGCAATCCAGAGTTTTCCATCTTTAGAGAGAGGAGCCAGATAAGTGGCATTGATATTCTGCGAGAATCCGCCTTTATGAGGCAGGCCTTTTCCGAAAGTTGCAAATGCTGAAGCACCTAAGGAAACATTCAGTCCTTTGTGCAGACCATAGCCGTACTCCAATCCCTTGTTTTCATCTAAACCGCTTAGAGGAGATAAGTTGGATTTTTCTTCAGAGAAAGATTTCTGTTCTTCATTCCAAGAAGGTGAACTGACTGTATATTTCACGTTCTTCATTGGTTTTCCCTGATAAATCATCTTTTGACCGGCTTGCATGATGGTGTCACCAGGCAATAACCAGTCTGCTCTCGGACTATCTGCGCTGTGCAGTGGACCGAAAGTTAAGGTTTGTGCCTGTGCTTGAGCAATGCAGAAACCAAAGAGTGATATCAGAGTTATGATATATTTCTTCATATTCCGTACTTGTTTTATTTTGCAAACTTACAATTTTTTCTTGTATTTCTATCAGGCTTTAATATAAAACAACAAAAAATAGGCTTGCTTTACTTAAAAAACAAGCCTATTATATAATAATGTAAAAATCAGGACTATTCCGGACCTTTACTTTCCGTTTATCAGAAGAATTAGTAAGCGAACAGAGGATAGTCCTTCATAGTCTCATTTACTTTTTCGCGAACTCGAGCGATGACCTTCTCGTCCTCTGGGGCATTCAAAACTTCCTCGATAAGTTCAGCAATCAGGTGCATCATGTCTTCCTTAGCACCACGAGTAGTCATGGCAGCTGTTCCGAGACGAATACCTGATGTCTGGAATGCAGAACGAGAGTCGAATGGAACCATGTTCTTATTGACAGTGATATCTGCTGCAACAAGTGCATTTTCAGCAACTTTACCTGTCAAGTCAGGATACTTAGAGCGCAGATCGACAAGCATAGAGTGGTTGTCTGTACCACCGCTGACAATACCGAATCCACGACCGATGAGGTCTTCTGCAAGTACAGCAGCGTTCTTCTTAACCTGAAGTGCATAATCTTTCCAAGATGGTTGCAGGTTCTCATTGAATGCAACTGCCTTGGCAGCGATGACATGCTCCAAAGGTCCACCTTGCTGTCCTGGGAATACGGCAGAGTTGAGCAACATACTCATCTTCTTCACCTCGCCCTTCTTGGTAGTCAGCCCCCAAGGATTATCAAAGTCTTTACCCATCAGGATGATACCACCACGAGGACCACGGAGAGTCTTGTGTGTAGTAGAAGTAACGATGTGGGCATACTTCAATGGATTATCCAACAGACCAGCTGCAATCAAACCAGCAGGGTGAGCCATATCAATCATCAGCAAGGCGCCTACCTCATCAGCAATTTTGCGCATGCGGGCATAATCCCACTCACGGCTATAGGCACTACCGCCACCGATGATCAACTTAGGTTTATGCTCAAGAGCCAATTTCTCCATTTCGTCGTAATCAACTCGGCCTGTCTCTTTGTTGAGGTTGTAACCGATAGGGTTGTAGAGAATACCAGAAGTATTGACGTGGCTACCATGAGAAAGGTGACCACCGTGGTCGAGATTCAATCCCATGAAAGTATCGCCAGGTTTGAGGACAGCGAGCAAAACGGCTGCATTAGCCTGTGCTCCAGAGTGCGGCTGAACATTGGCATACTCAGCACCGAAGACTTTCTTGACACGCTCGATGGCAAGGTTCTCTACGATATCAACAACTTGGCAACCGCCATAGTAACGTTTGCCAGGGAGACCTTCTGCATACTTGTTGGTCAAGTATGAACCCATAGCTTTCATCACTTCTTCACTTACGAAATTCTCTGAAGCAATCAGCTCCATACCTTTCAACTGACGCTGATGCTCTCTCTCAATCAGGTCGAAAATCTCTTGATCTTTTTCCATTGGCTCTTTTATTGTTAAGTTCTGTATTTATGAATTGCGGCTGCAAAAATAAGCATTTTTCTTCAATACTCCAAATAATATGGAAGAAAAAGAAGAAAAATGCTTTCAAATTGTTACTTACAAAGTTCTACCTTGCCTAATTGTTGCTCTTTATCGCAATAGTGGCAGCGGATAATTCCGAGTGCAGCATCTACAGTGTGGAAGATAGTTGCCATAGGCTCATTGTTGGTGATACACTTAGGATTGTTGCATTTTACGATGCCTTTGAGTGTATCAGGAGTCTTCACGGTCTTTTTCTCCACGATTTCATAGTCCTTGATGATACTCAGACCGATGTTAGGAGCAACTACAGAGAGGCGGTTAATTTCCTCATCAGTGAAATACTTGTTGGCAACCTTGATGATTCCCTTTTTGCCGATTTTCTTGGAAGGCAAGTTGTAGCCGATAGTGACAGGAGTGTCCATCTTTTCCAACTGGAGCAGGTTGACAACCTGATAGGTCTTCTCGGCTGGTATGTGGTCGATTACGGTACCGTTTTCGATAGCCGCAACTACGAGTTGATTCTTATTGTTTCCCATAATTACATTAATCACTAAACATTAAACATTACTCAATCACGGTCTTATCATTCTTGATGTCATCGAGTGTGATGCCGAGGCAGTGACAGAAGATGGCTTCTCGTGCATAGAGACCATTTTGAGCCTGCTGGATGTAGTATGCATGTGGGTCGTCATCCACATCGTATGCAATTTCATTCACGCGAGGCAGTGGGTGCATGATCTTCATGTTTTCCTTAGCCTTGCTGAGCATTTCGCGTTTGAGGATATATACGTTCTTTACTCTTTCGTATTCCATCAGATCACTGAAACGCTCCTTCTGTACACGTGTCATGTAGAGAATGTCGGCACCTGCGATGACATCCTCGTTGAAATCTTCGTGCTCCACATACTTAATGTTGTGCTGCTGGCAGTACAACTTATATTCCTGTGGCATAGCGAGTTCCTTAGGAGCGATAAAGTGGAATGTAGGATTGAAATGGCGCATGGCCGTGATGAGGGAGTGAACTGTACGTCCGTACTTCAGGTCGCCTACCAGATAAATATTGAGGTTCTCCAAAGTACCTTGTGTTTTATAGATTGAGTAAAGGTCGAGCAAGCATTGTGATGGGTGCTCATGGGCTCCGTCTCCGGCATTGACGATTGGCACAGGAGCAACTTCGCTTGCATATATGGCAGCACCTTCGATGAAGTGGCGCATAGCGATGACGTCAGCATAGTTGCTTACCATCTGTCTCTTATACACATCTCCGAGCCCACGAGACTAAGGCGAATCT
>CAMBBY010000298.1 GCA_945863825.1 uncultured Prevotella sp.
CTCGGAGATGTGTATAAGAGACAGTTTGAAAACAGTCCATGTTTCCAATATCGCTTGACGGCATTGGTCACATCATCTCCCGGCACATCGATTCTATCACCGACCGACAGGCCAGAGATGCCAGTAAGCACATAATCCTCATATCCTTCCACTCCTGATACGTTGATGCCTCCAATGACCAGATTACGGGGATTTCCTGCATACGAGATGTCAGGATTCACAATCTTGTCTTGTGCCGTCACCTGCAAACAAGCCATTACACCGAACAGCAGGATGAAAACCTTTCTTATCTTATTCATTTACTTATTATGTATATTTTCAAATGTATTCTTTCCTAATATGACTCCCGAGTAATAGTAGCATTACTCTCCTTTTTCCACCTGAGCCTCAGTTTTGCCAAACCTGCGCTGACGATTCTGATAGTCAGCTATTGCCTTCTGGAGATCTTCCTCCATGAAATCAGGCCAGTAGGTATCGCAGAAATACAACTCAGAATAAGCTATCTGCCACAAGAGATAATTGCTGATGCGCAATTCACCGCCCGTACGGATCAGGAGATCAGGATCTGGCATAAAGTTGGTTTCGAGATGCTTGGCGAAATTCTCTTCAGTCAATTCACCGGCTATCTCATCATAGCTTTTCTTGCCATCAGCCATCGCATCCTTCAGGGAACGTCTCATTGCTTCCATGATTTCCCAACGAGAAGAGTAGCTCAAAGCCACCACCATCGTCATGGCGTCATTCTTAGCCGTATGTTCCATGGTCTCCTGCAACTTTTCCTGCACAGGCTTTGGCAAACGACCTATATCACCTATCACACGGAAGCGTACATTGTTCTTCATGAAGATTTCATCCTCAAGAGAAGTGAGTACAAGTCCCATCAGAGCAGCCACCTCGTCGGCAGGACGATTCCAGTTTTCCGTAGAAAAAGTATAGAGTGTAAGATATTTCACACCTAAGCGAGTACATTCTGAAGTGATACGACGAACGGTATCCACACCAGCCTGATGGCCGAAACTTCTTTCTTTGCCTCGCTCCATCGCCCATCGCCCGTTACCATCCATGATGATGGCAATATGCTCTGGTATTCTGCTCATATCTAAGTTTGTTGCCATTATTCTTCTTTATTACATGTTCTACATTTTGCCTTGAAACTATAGGTTATTGTGAGCTGCAGCATGGAATAGCAGTCTGTATTCTTGAATGCACCGCTGCTCTTCACTCTATAGGGGTCTTTCACTCCATCCAGTTCATCATTCAGAGAGAAATGGAATCCCCAGTCCAAACCTACATTCAGTCGTTCTCTGACTTTATATTTCACACCTATACCGATAGGCACATTGGCGGTAAAGACGCTTTTGCTGCCTCCTGACACGGAAGTAGCTCCCAGTCCGCCATAAATATAGGGTGTCAACCGCTTGGCTCCTCGATAGTCTCTTCCTGTACCATAAGGCCAGAAATTATACTCGAAGACGAGACTTACATCCACCACATTATGATTGAACTCATAGGTTGACTCTGCATAATCTGGATAATAAGTCTTGACATCCGCCGACGATCCTTTCAGTTGTCCATAACTGGCGCTCAGGCGCAAGTCTTTATAAGGGTCGAAATTGTATCTCCAAAGCAGCGAGGCCATCGGCTGCATGTTTTTCAACACGTTGCCATTGAAATCACCCTCGTAACTGACCATTCCTACCCCCGCACCTATCTCCATGCGATATTGGGGATCATCCTGGGCGCTGATGTGGACAAGAGCAACCACCAAACCGATTATCGTCAGAACTATTCTGTGCATTTTACACCTTATTATATATATAGACTCAAGAGAAAGAAATAAGTTTATTCCTTTCTCCATCCATCTCTATTATATCTTCCTTTCCAGACGTATCCGTCGTTGATAACCCAATAATAGTTATTGGCATCACGCACGAAAGCAGCTGGTCTGCTTACTGCAAATTCAGCAGGCATCACAACCGTTGTATCCACACTCCAGTCTAAGCCAGTCTTACTCACATACCACTTACATTTTTCCACAGTAGCACTACCCACTTTATAGTCGCCAGCAGCCAAAGCCACATAACCGCTATCGTTGAGCGCCACCTGGAGGGTATTGAGATAAGGCAACATGCCAGCCTGATGAGCCTGATATTCTACATAGTTCCACTGATAAGAATCTGTAGCTTCACCAGCATCAAAAGTGCGAGTCCAGATCGTTGCGACCGTATCCTTCTCTTCATTCTCACGAACCTTTCGATTACCGAGGAGAAGAAGGTTTTCTGCGCCTTTCACAGAACGAACAGGCTTAACCACCAAACTGAGGTTTTCTGTTGGCAGGAAGTCTGCGCCCTTGTCATCCATTGCATCAGGAGTCCAGCTGGCACCATTGTCCTTAGATACGGCAATACCAGCAGCAGTATAAGCATACAGATAGTTGCTACTTGCGCCAATCAACTGCAGAAGAGAGGCATCAGTAGTAACAGATTCCCAATTGACAGCATCATCAGACTTGAGAACTTCGCCATTATTGAGAATATAGAGTTTACCATCCTTAGCGATTGCGCTCTTATAGGCATCCTCGCCCAAAGCAACATTAGGAGTTAGAGGATTTCCAAAAGCACCACCATTCAGGCCAGTCTTGAAAATCTTGGTAACACCATTACTCTTACCGAAAACATAGACACAGTTGCCCGCAGAAACGGCTTTCATACCAGCCAAAGCTGCCAAGTCACCATTCTGGGCTGCAAGAGAATGCCATACGAAGGAATCAGGACCTTCTTTGTGTACATTTACGGTAATCGTATAAGTACGATATGCAGAATAATCGCTGTTATATACTCGGATTTCCTTTGGTTTAGAGAAATCTACGGAGTCAGAGCTGGAATAATAAGCCAAAGAGTCTTTATTATCCTTACCTTTCAGCACCCAAAGCAGCGGACTGCTCTGCTTGGCTGTGATAGAAGCCAAGGCTGCACTGATCTTTGTCCCAACAGGCAAAGAGTCTGCATTATAGATCTTACCAGCGGCCTGATCTATATAAAATTTATAATTAGAACCAGCAATCGTGGTAGCATAAGTTGAATCCTTCGTACCATCCGATGTCTTTCCCAGATAATAGCGATTCATCGTGCCAAGAGAAAAAGCAGTGATGGCAGTATCATGGGTATATTCAATATTTGTATCATCGTCACTGCTCAAACATGAAGACAATGACAGGCCTGCAGAAAGGAGCAGGATGAAAGCAAAAAACTTCCTTTTCATTCTTATTTATTTATTTTTAGCTGCAAATTTACAGAGAATTCTTCAAATAAAGCCCCTTTTGGGCGGTTTATTATGCAAATTATTGATTTTATCGGTAATTTTTAAGTTTGTTTAGTGATTATTCCCAACAATCAAGGCATTTTTGAGAGGAAAAGCTTTAAAAAAATGACAAATGAGAAATGGCAAATGAGAAAGACTATAAAATGAGAAATGACAAA
>CAMBBY010000299.1 GCA_945863825.1 uncultured Prevotella sp.
ATACCTTAGACCGAGGGTTGAGTCGATTACTGATGACAATGTGGAGTCTAATTGCTCCATAATTGATAATATTCCTCCAAAAGGAGTGAGTTTCTCAGATTTAATTTGTATCTTCGCCATGTCAAATAAGAGTTTTGCTTGTTTTTTTGCAACACTAAGATAAGTAATTCTTCGACATGTCAAATTCCTGGGCCGCTCGGCTCTGCCGCTTGACTTGTCCAAGAACTTTTTTTGCTCAGGCACTTAAAAGGTTTAATTTACATTAGTGTTGCGGAATTAAGGATGTACTTAAAATCCATCATTACAAAAACGTCATTCTCTTCATGCAGGCTGGTAAAAATCAAATAACAAACAATCGACATGAGTGAATTAGTACCATACACAGAAGATCATCTTCGTATAAAAGATGTTCTTATCAAGGTTGCCAAAAGAAAATCAGTGATTAATTACACCGATCTTCTTAAGCAATCGGGTGTCCACCTCGATATGTCAAATCCTCACGATAGAGGGGTTCTCGGAAACCTTCTTGGGGATATCTCTTGGAACGAAGTCCAAGAAGGAAGACCGATGCTGTCAAGCGTTGCCCTCCATGCTGGAGATTTCAAGCAAGGAGGAGGCTTTTTTGACCTGGCAGAAGAGTTATATTCTATTTCACTCCCTTCTGCAGATGCAGAACTGAAGTTTGGAATGGAAGAGATGAACAAGACACACGAGTTCTGGTCTAAATAACAAACAACATCATGAATTGCGGTACATCCTCAATTCTACTTAGTAAATGGCTGACACTTCATACTTAAAAGAACCCATAGGGACTCGATTCTTTGACAAACAAAGGAAAGAAGATTTTGCCAAGGTGATTCTGACAGACACCATAGGCAAAGATATTCGAAGCTTTTTGAACGGCAAAAAGTTTCGATGCTTAGGTATTTCTTCAGATGAAGAATGGATACCTTTAGCAGCTAAATATTTTGGAGGCATACATCGTCCTAGTAAAAACGAAGGTCTTGAAGTATATATAATTACTCCAAGACTTTCGTGGAATGAGATTTTGAAGCTTCCGCCTTTTACAGACGACCTCCCAGTTCTTGCGATAAAATGTGAGGACTTATCATGGCATCTGAAGAAAGAGTTTCCCGATTTCCCAGTTCATGCCATCGATTACAGCGCTTACATGGAAGAAAAGATAGAGTCCATAAAGCAGGCAGAGCGAAAGGCCAAGCAATTAGCAAAGGGAATTGCACAGCCAGATTTCATTAACGCTCTTCCTGTTGCTACTTTGAATGAGGATAGTTTGCTAAAAGAATCGTTCCATGTAGTTGGAAAAATTTCGGATAAAGGATTCCCTTTTGTTTTGGAAGACAAACCTATTTGCAAACAACAAGACGTATATGATGCTATAAACAGAAAAGGTGGTCAAGTTGCCGTTAAAGAAACCGACAAGATTACATGTGTCATTTATGGTTCTGATGTTACCGTCTCCAAATTCAAAATCTTTGGTGACAGCGTAAAATATATTGGAATTTATTCTTTCATTAAGTGGCTTGCAAACGCAAGACCTGTTGATCGCGACTGCAGGGTTTTCTCTACTTTGTACCACTCATCACAAGACACGAAACTAAGGTCATATCAGCAAAGCGCCAAAGACAGGATTTTCGCCATGTGGGAGAGGTACCGCAACGTGCTCCTGCAAATGCCGACTGGTACAGGCAAGACGGTTCTCTTTACTTCTATAATCAAAGACCTATCGACTGTTTCTGATTCAAGAATCTTGATTCTTGCGCACCGCAAAGAGCTTATTGACCAGATTGACGCACATCTGAACAGGTACAATATTCCCCATGGGCTTGTGGTTAACGGCAGAAAAAGAGACCTTTTACACCCTATTCAGGTTGCCTCCATACAGACGATTTCCCATAAGTCAAACGAAGGACTTTTGGAGGAAATCAAGCCTTCCTTCATTATCATTGATGAAGCGCATCATTCATTGGCAAAGACATACACCACATTCTGGAAAAAATGTGAAAAGGCTTGGAAACTGGGAGTAACTGCTACTCCATACAGATTAAATAATGCACCGTTCAAATACCATTATTCAGACATATTGGTGTCTTCTCCTATAAAGGAGTTTATAGACAACGGCTTCTTGGCTGATTATGAGTTCTACACAGAAAACCCATATCACGAACTGACAAAGACGATTGACTCAATCAAAGAAAAAAGTTCTACTGGCGACTACAAGGTAAAGACTTTGCTTGAAAAGCTGAATGTTGATAAACACATTAAGCAGCTTATTCTTTGCTATCTCACATATGCCAAAGGGCTTAAAGGTATTGTTTATGCCATCAGCATTGAGCATGCACAGAATATATGTCAAGCATATAAAGATATAGGCGTGGAGGCTGCATTTATTGATAGCAACACGCCCAAGACGGAACGTGCAGAGATTGTCCGCAGATTCCGGGATAATGAAATTCAAATCATGGTCAACGTTGAAATCTTCTCTGAAGGTTTTGATTGCCCAGATATCGACTTCATCCAAATGGCTCGTCCAACTTGGTCACTGAGTCTATATCTACAGCAGGTGGGACGTGGATTAAGAAAGAGTAAAGGTGACAAGAAAACTATCATTCTTGATAATTCCAATATGTTTGCTCATTTTGGATTGCCATCTGAGAACTGGAACTGGATAAAACATTTCCAGGGCTATTATGACATACCAGAGATATATGAAACAATAAGGAGTGCGAACAAGGACTTTCTACGCAGCATGTGCCATAAGAGCTGCGAACTAATGTTCAAGCTGACTCCATCGCAGGACTACCAGGCAAGGGATGCCATCAAGAAAGAAAAAGAAAGTGTCTTGGCATCAATAAAAAATACTCTTGGATTAAAGAAGCAGGAAGTTCCACAACCAGTCACAGAAGAAAGCCATATCAATGAGTTTGAGTCTCTGCCTTATGAACATTCATCTGCTGTTTCTTCTGGCAATCCAACCCAGACAAATACTACTTCTCCTAAAAAAAAGAGGAGATATCCAATGGTTGGGGAGGATAGTATATCACAAAGGATGTCAAAGACTCCGGAAAGGAAGATAACGGCTAAATCTATTTTCATATGGATAATAGCAGCAGTACTCACAATTGCTACCTGTATCCTCCTTTTTTCACTCCTTGGATTTGCAGTTTTCTTTTTGCCTCTTCTAATGGGGGCTTTCGCTTCAAAAAGATAAAAGCTATGAAGGGTTATAATCTTTCACTCTCACTATTGTCCCGTTAAAACAGGACGATTACTAAAAAAATTATTAATATTCAATGTTCTACGAGTTTAAAATCGTGTTTTCGATTTGATTTTGTAGTTTTGCGTACATAATCCAATTATGTGCGCAATGAACAAAGGCAAAACTATATTCTCTCAAATCATGTCACTTATACAAGAACGTGATTTCAAGACTTGTGTTGACCGTTATAAGGGTAACTAC
>CAMBBY010000300.1 GCA_945863825.1 uncultured Prevotella sp.
TATTCTGGTCATCATCGCCTACAGCTATTACCCTCATCTCTTCGTTGGCTTTCATCAGAGCAGAGACAAGGGCATAGTCATCCTTGCTCATGTCTTGCGCTTCGTCGATCACGAGCACGGTCTTGCTGATGCGATTGGGCTCCACTTCTCCATTGTTGATCATTTCTGCGGCTTGCTTAACCACATCTCCAGCCTCATCCAGATTGCCAACCCTGCCCAGCAGGTCGAAGCAGTAGGAATGGAAGGTCTTGATTTCTACGAAATGGGCTGCATTGCCGATGAGTTGCATCAGTCGCTGCTTGAATTCGGTAGCGGCTGCACGCGAGAAAGTGAGCATCAGGAGTTGTTCGTGCTTTACATCTTCCAACAGCAGGAGAGAGGCAAGTTTATGTACGAGCACACGCGTCTTGCCGCTGCCAGGACCAGCAGCGACTACGATGCAGCGAGATTCATGGTCGTCGATGATTTCCTTCTGTCGCTTGGAGAGCATTCCGAAGAGTTTCCTATACTTCGAAGGTGTAACGTTGCGCTCTATCTCTGCCTCTCTGTTGCCCTTGAAGTACTTTGAGATGAAACGGTGGTAGTCCATCTGGAAATAATCCTGCACATATTGCAGGGCTGCATTATAATCTCTAACCATCAGGTTGGCATATTCGCCCACAATGTGTATCTGCTGAATCTTCTGCTTGTAGAATTCATTGAGCATCCGGTAATCTTCCTGTTTGTATCGCAGGCGAAGTTCCTTGGTGCGCTTAATTGCCATCGCATTGTAGAGAACCAAAAAACCTCCCTCCAGCTTCATGGCTCCTATCTTGGAGAGATAGAGCAAGGCTTCCTCCACGTCTTCCAACTGCAGGGAAGAGAAGTCGGAGAAAAGCGATTGGTGGTTGGATTTCAGATCGTTTAGAAGTTCGACTACTGAGAATTGGAGAGGTTTCTCTTCAGAATCGTTTTCCTTCACCAGGCTATATAGTCTTTCGATGATGAATCGGCAAACCTCAATTCTTCTTTCAAATCGCTTGATGATGGTCTCTATGTCTTTGTCTCTCGTTATGACGAGATTGTGAGATCCGTCTTCTTTCTTGTGCGTATATCCCTTCACTACTAAGAAGTATAGCAGTGTGCGGATTTGCTTTTCTGTCGAAGTATTGATGCCATCATGTACGGCATTATCATTGAGTTGCTTGTATGTGATTTGCAGCGATTCATCTGGAATATGTTCCAGAATATATTTTTCCAGTTTGGCAAAATTCTCCAGCATTTGCTGGGGCTTGCGTTGATTGTCGCTGATATCTTGCAGATAGGCAGAGATGTCACGGGTATCGGCAAGAATGCCTTCCTGGCGCATTCGCTCAACGGAAGATATGACATCTCGCTTGCTGAGTCCGAGGATGTCTGCGAGGTAATCAATGCGGGATTCTGCCTCGCTATCCTGTGCTTTGGCTATGTGCTTCTGGGTAATGAGCGACTTGATAATGCGTATGGCATTCTGCATTTCATCCTTAGAGAATAGGGGTGATTCGGTGAGGCGCAATCTTGCTTCGTCCATGTTCTTGACGGTGATTCCTGTGGCATAGACGTGCGGAATGTTGTTGCCTCGCTCTATGTATCCGCTCTGTTCAAGGGCTGATAGGGCGGTGCGAACACGGGTTTCTATGTCGGATACAGAGTTGTCCCAGCCTGCTTGTCGAGCTATCTCAAGGGCAGAACAACTTACGTGTGGACGCTGCTTGGTAAGAACTTTGATGGCTTTCCATACCTGCTGTATCTCGCTGATGCTCAGCTTCGTTTGGTTGAGCAGTACGAAATGCTTGTCTAAATCCTCGTCACTATAGAGTACATAGCATTTTGCGTTTAGGTGTGGATCTCTTCCGGCACGTCCAGCTTCCTGTACATAGTTTTCCAGAGAGTCGGAGATGTCGTAGTGGATGACTAACCCCACATCGCTTTTATCGACGCCCATACCGAAGGCGGAGGTGGCCACGATGATTCTTACCTTGTCGCTCATGAAGGCCTCCTGATTGTGCACCTTCTCGTCTGCATCCATCTTGCCATTATAGGGCAGTGCGGATATGCCGTCACGTGTTAGCTTCTGGGCGAGTTCCCGGGTTCGCTTGGTGCGGGATACGTAAATGATGGTAGGGCAATCTGTCTTTTCCACGAGCGAGCGTAGGAGGTTGTATTTGTTGCCGTCACTATCTACGTGGATAACGGAATAGTGCAGGTTGGTACGTGAGGCTGATGAGGCGAAGAGCTGGAGGTCTGTGCCCAGCCAAGACTTGAAATAGTCGCAGATGTCTTGCACCACCTTCTGTTTTGCGGTGGCGGTAAAGCAAGATACGGGTATCTGGGTTCGGCCGTGATTCCTTTCCATTGCGTCCTTGCCAAACTTGTGCTCCTGATATTTCTTGATAAACTTGCCGATGTATAGGTAGTCCACACGGAAGTCTTGTCCCCATGCAGAGAAGCAATGGGCTTCATCTATGACGAATCTCACTACATGTCGAGCCATCAGTATGCGCTCGATGGTATTGGAGCGCAACATCTCAGGGGCTATATATAATAAAGTGGCATCTCCGCTCAGTACTCGTTCGATGGCCAAGGAGCGGGAGATAGGATCAAGGAGACCGTTGATGGTTACGGCATCGGTGAAACCTCGGTCTGCGAGATTATCTACCTGGTCTTTCATCAATGATTGCAGCGGCGAGATAACCACGGTGAGTCCATGTACGGTTCTTCCATCCATCAAGGCTGGTAACTGGAAGGTGAGCGACTTGCCGCCACCGGTAGGAAATATTGCCAATAATGACTTGCCGTCCACTGCCGCTTGCGATGCCTGTTCTTGGAGAGGTTCACCATCATAGGTGCGGAAAGCATCATAGCCAAAGAGTTGCTTCAGGTTGTAATGAATGTCGAGCATGTGGTTGCAATACTCGCAGCCATCGGCGCATTGGGTATGGCAGAGCACATAGATGAAATGTTCTACCTCGGGATAATTGTGGAGAACCCAACCTGGGGTCACGGATTGGTAATCGTCTGTGCCTATGAGAGCCAATGCGTATGCCAAGCCGCATGGTGACTGGGCAGCAAGTGCAGGAATGTCGGCATGGGCGCAAATATGATTCTTGTATTCTGAAAGAATTAATTCTGAAACATCTGTGGTCGTTTCATCTGTTTCGATGGTTCCCACATACATCAGAAATCCTCTGAATTCTTCTTCATGTTGGAGCAATAAGGTGAAGATTTTCCTCTTATTCTCAGATAATAGATTCCATGCTGCGATCTCATCCATCAAGAGTTCCTTGGCTTTCTCGCAGTCATTGACAGGATTGTTCATCTGCTCACTCATCAGCTTGTCGTCTTTTACCAGGTGATGGTAAGGGCGTTTGGGGAAGAGGAGTGGGGAGAGATAGAGGGTACCTTCAACTTCTTCCATGCCACGATCAGGTAAACCTGTTTTATCAACGGGCA
>CAMBBY010000301.1 GCA_945863825.1 uncultured Prevotella sp.
ATTCGCCTTAGTCTCGTGGGCTCGGAGATGTGTATAAGAGACAGCTATGGAGCTAACGGTATTTCTGGCGCATGGGGTAACCGTGATCGTCAGACAGGATGGTTCGCTCCGCTTGTTGACACAAACCTCAAGTGGGAGACAACTGAGATGCTCAACATTGGTATCGACTTCGCATTCCTCGACAACTGGGATATCACTCTTGACTATTTCGTTAAGAACACCAAGGATCTCCTCCTCTCAAGAAAGATACGTGCCTCAGCAGGTTTCACAGAGATCTATACCAACTATGGTGAGATACAGAATAAGGGCTTTGAGTTTGCTCTTGGATATCACAAGCAGTTCAATAAGGACTTTGGCTTCAATGCACGTCTGACTGGCTCTACAATCAGCAACAAAGTGAAGAAGATGGGCGACCCTATCTATAACACATGTTCTGCAAACGGTGCAGGAACACTTGATGGTTCTAACCTTCAGGGTGTCGATGGTACAAGTGACTTCTGGACAAACCACTCTATCTGTAAGGAAGGAGAAGCTGTTGGCTCATACTATGGATACCTCAGTGATGGTATCATCCGCACAGAGCAGGAGCTTGCAGATTATCAGAGCAAGATTAAAGACAATGTCTCCAAGTGTGACGACAACCACCCTCTCTCAGTTGGTGATATGAAGTTCAAGGATATCAGTGGTCCTGATGGCAAACCTGACGGTGTCATCGATAATCATGACCGAACAATCATCGGCAACGGATTCCCAACACTAAACTTCGGAATCAACCTTGGTGCTACATATAAGGAGTGGGACTTCAGCCTTTATATGAATGGCGTTCTCGGTCAGGACATCCTCTCATACTCAGCAATGCGTCTGAGCGGTATGGCACAGTTTGACGATCAGAGTACTCCTAACATCCTCAAGGAAACATATGAGAATGCATTCCGCAATGGCACAGGTTCTCTCCCACGCCTTACTGTCCTTGATCCTAACCGTAACGCACGTGTTAGTGACCTTTGGGTAAAGAATGGTGATTTCCTCCGCATAAGCAATATTCAGGTAGGATACACTCTCCCACAGGAATTAGCAAGAAAGCTCTCTATCCAGAAAGCACGTGTGTATGTCGGCGTTCAGAACCTTTACACATTCTCTGGCTACAAGAAGTATGGTGATCCTGAAGTAGGTCAGGGTTCTGTACTCTATACAGGTCTTGATACAGGTCGTTACCCAATGCCAAGAACATTCATGGCTGGTCTCAATGTGACATTCTAATCTGGAACGACAATCTAATTATTATTTCTAAAGGATTACAAGTATGAAAAATAAATATTTATATACAGGTGTTGCACTCTTCGGAGCAGTAACCCTCGGATTGACCTCTTGTAACAATGACGAATTCCTGAATGTCAACCAGTATAACGTCATTGAGCAGAACGCGATGTTCGAAACAGAAGCCAATGCCAAGAAAGGCCTCAATGGCGTTTACGATATGCTTTTCCCTAACGACAGCTACGATGGCGACTGGGGATTCAAACCAAACCTCTTTACCGGCTCACACCCAACTATCGACTCACAAGCTACAGGTTGGGATAAGGACTGGAACTCACAGAACTGGAATGAGAACTCAACAGAGCTCCTTGCAGGATGGAAACATGTCTATGCAGGTATATGCCGTGCCAATGACTACCTCGCTAATCTGGAGAAATCTGATAAAATCAGTGAGCCTGTCAAGAAACATCTAGAGGGTGAGGCTCGTGCCATACGTGGATTCTTCTTCCACTGGCTCGCAACAACGTTCGGACGCGTGCCGATGCTCGCAACAGGAGAGAATTATGTGAACACTCCTACCAAAAAGCGTGCTGAGACATACGTTGAGATGTGGGACTTCATAATCGAAGATTTCAAGGCAGCATCTGAGCTCCTCGACTGGACACCAATGGACGCACAATACGGACGTGCTACAAAGGGCATGGCTCTTGCTTATCTCGCTGACTCTTACATGTGGAAGGCTTATCGTGTCACTGATGGCGCTAACGGTCAGACACAGGACGAGGGTGTTGCAAGAAACTGCTATCAGGAGGCCGAAAAGGCTTTGGAAAGCGTTCTCAATAGCGGAACATATAAACTCAATGAGTCTTTCACAACACTTTGGGATCCTGCTTCTGCATGGGGACCAGAGGCTATCTGGGTTGAGCAGCTTGATGAGGGTAATAACTGGGGACAGTGGGGCAACCTCACCTCAAAACTCATGTTAAAGTGGTACACTGCATGTCCTGAGAATGGCGGATGGGGATCTCTCTATCTCTCTTGGGAATGGTGGTCAAGCTTTGAGAAAGGCGACAAGCGCCGTGAAGGCTCTGCTTGTACAGGCGCTGTTCCACAGATTGATCCAAAGAATCCAAAGTATGATCCACAGTATGCTGATTGGTATGTTCCATCTGTTTACGGAAAGAATCCATATCTTCAGGAAGTTCTCGGTAAGGGCAATGCTGCTACCAAGACAGCACAGTTCCACTTCACTAATGGCGAGTGGGCACCTGCTATCTGGAGTACAAAGTTCTGGCGTACTGCTTCTGCAGACTATAAGTCTTGGGGTGATGGCCACTGGAGCCCGACACCAATCTATTGGAAGCGTCTTCCTAACGTAATGCTCGACTATGCTGAATGCCGCTTTGTTCTCTATGGAGAGAGTGATGCTAAAGCTTGGGAGCAGATAAATACTCTGCGTAACCGAGCTTTCGGAAAACTTGAGGATGGAAAAGAGAAGGCCCTCACAGACAAATACCTTCCATATTATAACCAGTTTGCTGCTTGGACAGAACGTAAGGCTGATCCTACTTCTTCTAACCCAAGCGACCGCATCTTCCAGGTTACACGTGATGAGTATCCCATTCCTTTCGGAAGCTATGTTGACAAGATCGCCGATGCCAAGGAATACTATACAAAGGTTAAGGCAGATAAGGGATTCACATCTCCTGTATGGAAAGTTGCTGTGAACATGGAGCGTCGTAAGGAGTTTAACTGCGAGTGGTCACTACGTCCTGACATGCAACGTTCAGGATTCATGGAGGATCATGTACAGCATAACTATCCAAAGCGTGATGTCGCTGATCTTCAGGATGTGCCTTGGACAAACCGTACATACGATTATAATGGTCTGAAGATGGATATGCCTATACCATACGAGGAGATTATAAACAACCCAGACTGTGACCAGAATCCAGCTTATATCAAATAACACTGATTGAGATACACTGAGTGATAATAAATCACAAATATAACATATCGCCACGCTTCAATGATGGAGCGTGGCGATATTAGTTCTGTTAACAGACAATTACTATTGACGACAATTCTGCCAATCTGTTTGACCAATATAGTACTTACGATTTGTTTGTTGAATTATCAAACTGATTTTATGCTTATTATAACGTGAGTTCGACGTAAGAGTTATGCAATTAGTTTGCTTTTGTCAAT
>CAMBBY010000302.1 GCA_945863825.1 uncultured Prevotella sp.
CCTGATAAGGTTGCCAACTGTTGCTTGGTGTGGCTTTATCCTTTACAGAAACTCGCATTACATGAATATTCTTTTTGAATGTGGTGTTTGTGGAATCTCTTCTGTCGTTTAACCAGTTAGATCCAATCACACCGATAGCATTTGGATTTTTATCAACAAAATCGATGACCTGCTTACTGGTTTGAGCAGCCATGATTTTAGCGCCAAATTTTTCTCCATGGAGAACAGAGTCAACAACATAGTTGGTAGTAGCAGAACGAGTATTATCGAAAACTACTTCTATGTCTCCTCTCTTAGAACCAGGGACTACGTCACTCCATTTATTAGCCTTACCTGTCAATATGCGCTTAATATCATTTACGGTAATACAAGTATCATTATTGTTCTTGTTTACAATAAATGCCAAACCATCATATCCGATAGGGAAGACGGAAGGAATAACATTACTTTTAGATTTGAGATAAGCGATTTCACTATCTTTCAGCGCTCTTGTAGTGAACAAGAGAGTGGTTTTGAAATCCTTTATCATTTGGAGTCCTGTAACCTCATCAGAATAGAGGGGTTTAAGGTGAGCCTTAGGATATTCAAACTCAAACTGGCTTCTTTCTTCTTCGATGATAGGACTTAAACTTTCGTCAGCTACAAACTGGATTGTACCTGAAGTTGGTGTATCTGTTCTGCCATCTTTGGCTTTCTTCTGGCCACAAGAGCCGAAGAAAGCCAAAGACAACATAATAGTTAATCCTATAAAAATATAAGATGTTTTTTTCATATTCAAATTTACTGCAAATATATTACTGCAATCTAAATACAACAGGTACGGTATATTTTACACGTACAGCAGAACCGTTCTGCTTACCTGGTTTCCATCTAGGCATTGCCTTAACAACTCGCTGAGCCTCACGGTCGAGTGAAGGGTCAACTGAACGCATAACCTTCACATCTGTGATAGAACCGTCTCTTTCAACGACGAAACCAACGATAACACGACCCTGTACGCCGTTTTCCTGAGCTACAACTGGGTATTTGATGTTGCTGCTGAGGAAGGACATCAAGGCGGCCTGACCACCAGGGAATGAAGGCATCTCCTCTACAACGTCGAAGACCTTGTTAGAAACCTCAGGCTTTGGTGCTGGTGGTGGAGGTGGAGCAGCGACTGCGATATCACTTCTCACAGCCTCGACGGTACGGTCTTTAACACCTTCCTCGTCCTTTGTACCGACAGCTACCTTAGCGTCGAGTTGATCCATCTGCTTAACCTGGTTTTCCTCTTTTACGAGTTCATCCTTCTTGATGACAGGTGCAGTAAACTTCTGAGTTTCACGAGCCACAGGAATCTCTTTTTTCATTTCAACCTTAGGCTGTACTTTCTCAGGCTTCTTCTTTTCCTTTTCAGCCTGCTTCTGGAGTCTAGCCAACTCCATAGCTTCCATATAAGCTTGCTGTTCTTCTGCTTGTTTCTGTTCGATAACTTTCCAAGCCAAGAATCCGCCTACGAGAGCTGCAGCAATGACCAAGATCAGAAGAGACTTGATGTTTCGACCGGAAGTACCCTTACGGAGCTGGTATGCACCATACTCCTTGTTCTTTCCGGCGAAAACCATATCGACCCATTTAGGATCGTAAAGATCAATTTTTGCCATTTCTTTCTTGTTTTAATTGTTAGTATTCATCTTACATCTTCACGCCTTTTGACTTGAGAAGTTTCTCATCGTCTGGGCTAATTTTGTCGATGACATACGTACCAATGTTCAAAATCTGCATTTCATCGAGTGCGTCAACCATATTCTTATATGATGCGTTATCAGTAGGCTTGATGACGATAGTAAGAGTCTCGATCTTGCGACCATCCAACTCACCACCCTTAATCTTGCTTAACTTCTTCTGATATACGCTATCTGGCATGGCTGGGTTCTTTGCACGTTCAGCGTTCAATGTCTTTACAGCTACCATGATTTGCTCCACAGGACGCAAACCCTCACCAGTAGTATGCTCGCGCAAGACTTTACGGATACCATTGCTACCCCATGTAGTTTCCTTAATCCAGTTAGGATCATCGTACTTAGGGATACCTGCACCATAGTAAATCTTGTTGTCTGCTGTAACGTAGAGTGTTACAGTACCAGACTCCTTAGCTTCGTTCTGGTTGTTTTGATCCTGGTTCTCATCATTACTTGGCATAGTCAGCTCCATTGTCTGAGGTTTGCTCAAGGAAGTACACAGCATGAAGAACGTGATAAGAAGCATGAGCATATCCACCATTGGCGTAAAGTCAACGCGGACATTCATTTTCTTTTGTTTGCTTTCTTTCTTTGCCATTTATTCGTCCCCCTGTTGTTTTAACTGTGTAATCATATAGTAATGACTCTCATCCATATCCTGGAGTTCGTTCATCACTCTCTTAACTGTCTTGTATGGTGTAGAAGCATCTGCCTTGAGGGCAATCTTGATGTCTTCGTTTACTGTACGAGCTGCTTGTACCCACTGCTGGAACTCACTCATACCACCATTGATACTGTCGAGAGGAATACCTTTCTTCTGGAGATACTCAGGACGCTTAGAAGCGTTCAATGAGAGGTATGTCTTCAAGTCGCCCATTGGAACACCGAATGTACCCTCACTCTTGAATGTCTCTTGCATCTTTGGAGTCAATTCAACACCGAAGTTGCTTGTCATTGAGCTCAAAGTGCTTCCCAGTTGATCAGTATTGTCAATACTCATAAATACTTGGCCTTCGCCGGTAGGTCTACCAGCAGCGTCCTTTTCAGGACTTACCAAGATGGTCAGAACGCCGTTCTCAGGCACCTTAATCTCAGACACAGATCCTGGAGTATTTACCTTGACAGGCTCATTCTTTACGAAAGTAGAGGTGAGCATGAAGAAGGTAAGCAACAGGGTCATAACGTCTGACATAGGCGTCATGTCGATCCAGACGTCACTCTTCTTAATTTTTACTTTACCCATAGCGATAAAATTTTAAAGGGTTAGCAAAAATTAAGCCTCGTCTGCGTGGTTAGCTTCGTATGTCTGAGCAATTGAGTAACCTACCTCGTCGAGTGCGTATGTCAACTTATCAACCTTGTTTGTAAATGTGTTGTAAGATACTACAGCACACCAAGATGTCAAAATACCGAATGCGGTGTTGATCAACGCCTCAGAAATACCTACAGAAAGTGCTGCTGAGTCAGCGCCACCACCTTCACCCATGGCCTGGAATGACTTGATCATACCGGTTACAGTACCGAGAAGACCAGTCAAAGTACCGAGAGTTACGATTGTAGCGATGATAGGCAAGTTCATTGTCAAAGTTGGCATCTCCAACTGAGTTGCCTCCTCGTGAGCCTGCTGGATCTTAGCTACCTTCTGAGCCTTCTTCAAAGATGCGTTAGCACCAGACTCCATAGACTTGTAAGCGTTCAAAGAAGCCATAACAACGTTAGCTACAGTACCGCGCTGCT
>CAMBBY010000303.1 GCA_945863825.1 uncultured Prevotella sp.
CTACACAAGGAGTATCGTCGGCAGCGTCAGATGTGTATAAGAGACAGGTAAGATCTCCGGCTTCCAGGGTAAAGATATCGTGATGGTGATGGACGAGGATGGCTTCGAGATTCCTACTTCCATCCACGACGTGGTAGTGGTGGAGCAGGACGACTATGCCATGGGTAAGATGATTTCTGCCAAGATGGATGCCAAGCAGGCTGCTGAGGAACGTGCCAACACGGAACTGAAGAATGACAGTCGAAGTATCAAATCTATCCTCAACCAGCATGATGTGGAGGTGGATATGAATGTGGACGAGTATGATGCTGCCGACCGTGAGATTACCTTCCAGGCGCCAGCCCGTGAGCGTGACGGCGGCAACAAGCTCAGCGCTTATCTCGCTTTCGTCCCGGTGGATATCAAGGAAATCACGAATACCCGTTTCGAGACTTACTTCGTCAACGACAGCAACTATTTTATCCAATACACCTATCTCGTGGCTGAGGGTAATGCCTGGACACTGAAGGGATGTGGAGAGGTAGAGCCTAACACGAAGCTCTTCATCGAGGAATTTGGTCGTGACGTGCTTAATGAGATGGGACATATCGCCATCCAGATGGTGGCCTACAAGAAGGATAAGCCTTTCCTCCTCAAGCCTGCTACCGACGTGCAGTTCCGCCTGGATCCTGTGAAGTTCTACAAGCTGCATCTCTTCGAGGAGAATGATTTCTTCGAGACTCCTGCCTTGCTCTTCACCATCGTGGAGAATGATGAGGTGGCAAGACCTTTGGTCATCGACTCTAAGAGACT
Source organism: uncultured Prevotella sp. (assembly GCA_945863825.1). Classification (GTDB taxonomy): domain Bacteria; phylum Bacteroidota; class Bacteroidia; order Bacteroidales; family Bacteroidaceae; genus Prevotella. The sequence goes on from CAMBBY010000303.1 coordinate 793, forward strand.
GAAGGAGCAGATGTATAAGGACGAGAAGATCGTCGCCAACGAGAGCAAGAAGAAGCAGAAGAAGGACGATGGCACGGTGGTTATCGACCTACATGCCGACGAGGTGCTGGAGACGACTGCAGGCATGAACTCCGCCGACATCCTGCATTATCAGATGGATGTGTTCAAGAAGACGATGGCGGAGTACAAGAATAAGAAAGGACAGAAAATCATCTTCATCCATGGCAAGGGTGAGGGCGTGCTCCGTCAGGCAATCGTGCATGAGTTGAACTACCGCTATAAGTCCTGCTCTTATCAGGACGCTTCCTTCCAGGAGTATGGTTATGGAGCAACTCAGGTTACGATTAAGTGAAGAACGAAGAGTGAAGAATTATGAATATGAAATATGGCTTTATGAAGGTGGCAAGTGCAATCCCAGCAGTACGTGTGGGAGATGTCATTTTCAATACTCAGAAGATAGAAGAACAGATTATCTTGGCTGAGGGCAAGGGTGTGGAGGTGATTACTTTCCCTGAACTTTCGCTCACGGGATATACCTGTCAGGACCTTTTCCGCCAGCAAATCCTGTTGGAGGCAACGGAACAGAGCGTGATGATGCTGCTCGATTTCACCCGCAAACTCGATATCATCGCCATCGTGGGCGCTCCTGTCGTGGCTGGCGATCTGTTGCTCAACTGTGCAATCGTCATTCAGCAGGGACAGATATTGGGCATCGTGCCGAAAACTTACCTGCCTAACTACAGTGAGTTCTATGAGAAGCGATGGTTTGCATCGGCTCAGGACCTCCGTGAACAGGAAATCCGTTTAGCCGGACATAAGGTGAAACTGACTCCTGACGTGCAGCTCTTCCGTACCTTCGACGGATTCCAGTTTGGTGTGGAAATCTGTGAGGACGTTTGGGCTCCTGCGCCTCCAAGCAACAAGTTGGCTTTGGCGGGTGCTGACATCATCTTCAACCTCTCGGCTACAGATGAGCTGATAGGCAAGAACAGTTATCTGAAGAGTCTGCTCTCCCAGCAGAGTGCCCGCACGATAACAGGCTATGTTTACAGTTCCTGCGGATTTGGTGAGAGCACCCAGGATGTGGTCTATGGAGGCAATGCCCTGATCTATGAAAACGGTGCACTTTTAGGTGAAAGTGAACGTTTCAGTTTAGAGGACCAAATGGTTGTGGCTCAGATAGATGTGGAGAAGCTCCGTTCTGAGCGCCGCACCAATTCTACCTACGTGAATGCCCAGCGAAATATCAAATATTCCGTGCTCAATAAGCAGTTTGGTATCTCCGTGATAGATATACATCCTGCCGAGAATGTCCGTGATTTTGTATTGGAGCGAGAGGTGAATCCGCATCCTTTCATCCCAGCTACTGCCGACATGAAGGCTTCCTGCGAGGAGATCTTCAATATCCAGGTGATGGGTTTGGCGAAGCGCATCGTACATACCCATGCCAAGACCGTGGTAGTGGGCATCAGCGGAGGACTCGACTCTACGTTGGCTTTGTTGGTTTGCGTGAAAACATTCGATAAATTGGGCATGAACCGCAAGGGCATCATCGGTGTCACCATGCCGGGATTCGGAACCACCGACCGCACCTACAACAATGCCATCACGCTGATGGAGAGCCTCGGCATCACCATCCGTGAAATCAGCATCGCCAAGGCGGTAACCCAGCATTTCGAGGACATCGGCCATGATGTGGAGGTGCATGATGTGACCTATGAAAATTCGCAGGCGCGCGAGCGTACACAAATACTGATGGATCTTGCCAACCAGTGTGGCGGTATGGTAATCGGTACGGGTGACCTCTCTGAGTTGGCGCTCGGTTGGGCTACCTATAATGGCGACCACATGAGTATGTATGGCGTGAATGCCAGCATCCCTAAGACCTTGATTCGCCACCTGGTGAACTACGTGGCAGAGAGTGGGGTGGACGAGCAGAGCCGCATCACTTTGCAGGATATCATCGACACACCTATCAGTCCGGAGCTGATACCAGCCGACGAAAACGGCAATATCAAGCAGAAAACGGAAGACCTGGTGGGACCATACGAGTTGCACGATTTCTTCCTCTATTACTTCCTTCGCTTCGGCTTCCGTCCTTCCAAAATCTATCTTTTGGCAACCACTGAAGATAACTCATAAAGACACAGATAGATATGATGAAGAAACCATCAAGAAATGGCTCAAGACATTCGTGCGTCGTTTCTTCAATCAGCAGTTCAAGCGCAGTTGCTTGCCTGATGGTCCGAAAGTGGGTAGCGTGAGTCTGAGTCCTCGTGGCGACTGGCGTATGCCTTCGGATGCTACTTCTACCATCTGGTTGCAGGAAGCAGAAAGCCTGTAGTCTCGGTTGGAAATGGTTCCTGGTGTAAAGTCTGTCGTCCTGTTGCAAACCTGTTCTCGGTGTAAAAACTGTTAAAAAAATAGCCAGTGCAGCATACTTTGCGAGATATTTTCTTATATTTGCAGAATCAAACAGAATTATGATAAGAAACTGAGCGATGACGCAAAGAGAAGATAAACAAAGAGCGAGAACGAGTAGAGAGGAATTAGGAAAATTCTTCTATAACTTAGCGACCATGACCTTTGGTACGACAGTGCTGGGAAGTGGTATGGCGATGGTGACGGGTGCAGATAGTATTCAAAGGCTTATATGTATGTT
>CAMBBY010000304.1 GCA_945863825.1 uncultured Prevotella sp.
AGTTCTATTTATAGTGACAATGCCTGACGAATCAGGCATTGCCGTTATTGATATTCTTCAGCTTCACTTACGTTATCTTTCACCTCTACAGGTTCGGGGGCTTCAGCAGGCTTACGCTGGAACTTAATCTTGAGGGAGAAGAACATGGCAACTCCAAGTATAATGAACAGTCCAAAAGTTCCCACAAGAAGAGCCATATCTGCAATACTCAGCAGTATATAAATGAAGACATCTACCAATCCCATGAATAGGCATATCGCAGTAACAGTCTTTTTGTCATGGACAATAGCATTAAGGTAGAGTGCTATCATTCCCAGGATAAGCACAGCAGACGCTATGTATGCCAATCCGAACCCTATCCACTCGGCAAGAGACAAGAGCATCAGGTAGAAGAGGACAAGTGCTGCACCAATGAGAAGGTAGTTCAGAGTATTGATTTCGCTTCCAACGCTCATTTCTCCGATAAATACGGCAATCAAAGAAAGAAGGATTACGAGGAAAGCATATTTCAATGCTCTATCCGTTTGGGTATATTGACCTCCTCTTATCAGAAGTTTTGTTCCTATAGTGTCAAACTCTATAGCCGTGTCATTGCTGTAAAATACCTGGTCTTCAGCTTTTCTGCTGATATTGTTTACCTTCCATGTGGCAGTAAAGCCATCATCAGATATTTCACGAGTCGAAGGAAGTAACATGCCCATAAAACTTGGATCAGTACTATTTCCATGCATGGTGACTTTAGAATCCTTGCCAATCGGAGCAAAGTGCAGTTCACCAGAACCCTTCAGGTTTATTTTGAGAGAAAACTTCACTTCACTCTTGAGCATGTCCTTCAGATTAGCCAACTCGCATACGGTTTCGTATTCGGATTTGTCAAAGATGGACTTCAAATCCTTGCAACCATACTGATTGAAGTGCTCATCAAGGACAATACTACTGTCGTTAATGGTAATCTGCATACCTTCTTCAAGACCTTTCGCATCTGCTATAGCGGCAATAACCTGAGCATGTTCCCAGTCGATCCACAGAGACTTTTGACTTTCAACATCAAAAGTTCTTTCTACCATATCCTTCAAGTTGAAGGTTCCTTCCACATTGATAGCTGCGGTATAGACGGAAGCGTCAAAGATGCCACGATGCAATTTGTCGCTTATTACAGCTGCATCAACATTCAGGTGTTCAGGCAGAACATACAGACAAGTGTATATGCCAACCTTTCCTTCTTCGCTTACAGGAACACATAGCACCGGACCAACAAAGGTCTGGTTGCCACTCCACGACTCTGAGACTTCGAGCTGTGTTGCCTCTGAGAGGCTTACACGCTCATCAACGATAGACTTGATGCAAAGGCTGACCAATCCACAGATAACGGTCATAAAGCCAATCAAGACAATCTTCTTCATGTAATTTTCCATATTTCCTTAAAAATTATGCTTTGCTCTCGTATTATCTTACAACCACTCCTTTACCATTCACAACCACCTTGTCGCCATTGCTCACAGTGCAGAGATAAGTGTCAGGACCGATAGCCTCGATGCTCTCATAGAGAGGCATGGTGATTACGTGACCTTCTGGGGTCATCAAACCTTCATAGCCTTCTCCTGCTGCATAGGCGCGAAGACGAGCTGTAGCCTGCTTGCTCCTTTCTTCAAGGTATTCCTGTTCGTCGCCATCATCATCAGTGTAGCTGTCTTTTGCATAGTACACTTCGCCTGTATCATAAGTCAAATGGCGTGTCTCGGATATGTAGAAATCGTTTATCAGATTACCCTCGAAATCATATTTACGCATGGTGTGATCTGACATGGTAACGTCAATTGAGCTGTCTGTAATATAAACACATCCATCAATGAAAGGCAAAATCTGGTTCATGTTCTTATCATAAACAGCCCACTGCTTATCTTTTCTAACTAGCCAGTATTCAAGATTGTTAGCGATGTAAATGTAGTCGTATTCAAGTGGCAGTACCATATTACCAGTCTTATCCATCAGACCATACTTCTCACTTGCTTCGGCACATACGGCAATGTAGCCACCATGGAACACGTAGCCATCGGATGCTCCATCGTATTTCATGCCATTATCAATAACAATCTAACCCGTGCTATCGAGGAACTTTATCCTTCCATCTTCTTCCACTGCACCAAGACCATCAGAGAAGATCCAGGCATGGTCGTACTTCGGCTCTACCACTACTTTGCCATTCTTTGCATTGAAGTAGCCTCGCTTCTTATCACTGCTGAAGCATACGAGCGAGTCGTTACCGAGAGGTCTGGCAATCCACTCAATGTTTTTCAGAACCTTCTTTCCGGTCTTATTGTTGATGAGATAACCTTCGCCACCATCATAATCTGGTACATAGCCAATAACTTCGCTCACATACTGACCGCCATGAATCTCGCAATAGTTGTCCCAATAGTTCTGTTTTTTGATATGGTCATAAAACTCCATCGAAAGGACTACAGCTACAATTGCCATAATAACTGCAGCACTTACGGAGAATACACCCCACACACACTCGGCAAACTTGCCATCACGCTTGTAACCGAACAGACCAAAGAACCAACCCAAGATCTGACAAATGCCTTTCCAGATTACGGAGAAGAACATTTTTGCTGATACTCTTTTCATCTTGTTTGTCATTTATGTAAAAAACTCTATTTACTTTTTCTTATGTACATAATACATATGATCACAGTTCAAGCACTTATCTGTGCTAGCTATGTAGCCGTTGTTACCATTGTCATATCCCCGATAGGTCTTTGATGTACTATTAGGGCAGATGCGACTTGAGTCATATAACACCTTACGATTACCCTTGAACGATGGCTGATTATTGACAACCAGATAACCATAACCGCCACATCTGTTACATACAACGGCTCCACGACCACCACAATAGCCACAGTACTGTTGAATGGTCTGGTAGCATCCATAGTAAGGATTCCATACCTGAGAGTAAACAATGCCACCACCATTACATCCGTTACAACGTAGAGACTTGTAACCATTACATGTTCCACATGTTACTGTTGACTGACTGTAAACTGATGTTAGTGACAGCAACATTATTAATACCATAAAAATCTTCTTCATAATAACATGCACTGGTTCGTCATCGTGCGCAACTTCTAATGTTGTTTTGTTATAGTGAAGGATCTTTGTTATTGTTCCTATCAGTTCCCCAATATTATTTTACGGGTCTTGGTCTGGTAGAACGAAATAACGAGTGGCTCCATCACCTTGTTATTGATGATAGAGCCACTCGCCCTTTAGAATCTATCGGATACTATGTCCTAATCCTTCACAATCTTGAATCCAAGCTTCATGATGAGCTTTAGCGTTTCCTGAGAAGTGTTTCGGTCATACTCCTTTTCCACTTCGGTAAGTTCCTCGTAAGGTACAAGGCAAGGATGCTTCAACTCTGCATCATTACGCTCCTCGCCGTACGTC